>JBJOEQ010000042.1:0-8503 GCA_046049195.1 Actinomycetota bacterium
TGGTTGATACCCGCGATGATTGATGGAACAGCGAGTGGAAGTTGCACTTTGGCCAAGATCTGCCGCTTGGTTGCACCAAACATGTGTGCCGCCTCAACGGCAGACTTTGGCACTTGCTGAACACCGAGGCAGGTGAGTCGAATCATTGGTGGAATCGCATAGATCACTGTTGCGATCGCTGCAGGTGCTGGACCAATTCCAAAAAGTAGAACGATCGGGATCAAGTACACCGTTGCTGGAACTGTTTGCATACCATCCAAAATTGGTCGCAAAATTGATTCAAAGCGTTTATTCAGTGCAGTCAGTACGCCGAGTGGAACACCAATAAGAATGCTGATTGCAACCGAAACAGCCATGAGCGAAATAGTGACAATGCTCTCCGGCCATACACCTACAACACCGGGGTAGATAACCACGCATGCACTAAATGTCGCAACACCCCACCTGCGAGTGCGCGCAATAATCAGAAATACAACGACTGGCGGAATAAACCACGGGAGCCATAAGAAAAAGGATTCGACACTATTGAGTCCAAACTCAACAACAGAAATTAATGGATTAAAGAAGAACTTGAACGACCAGTTACTGCTGCGGTTTTTGCGCACCCACGACTGCACGCCTGTGATGGGTTCTGCCATTCCAATATTCCACGATTCTGGAAACCCCCGAGTTCCGAAAGTTTGGGCGGCAACGAGAGCGACTGTAACGAGTGCAGCAATTCGTCCAAGAGGGTTGCTGGGCAACAGTCTGGATGAATCTGATTGTTGTGCGAGCGCAGTGTTCATCGTTGTTCGGCCTGCAAAATAGCAGCAACACTGTGTCTGTTAACGACTCCAATTACATGATTGTTGGTATCAATGACAGTGATCGGTTCGTCGCGCTCGAGCAACATCGGAATAACGGTTTCGATTTTGGCAGTCGATACGACTGTTCGCCCACCATCGACAGGTTGTCCTTCAACGGTGACCGTTTTTACGCTGAGAACTTTGGCGCGTGGCACATCGTTGACAAACTCGCGCACGTATGGTGTTGCAGGGTTCGCCACAATTTCTTCAGGTGTTCCTATTTGGTCAAACGAACCATCTTTCATGATCGCGATGCGGTCACCCAAGCGCAGTGCCTCAGCAAAGTCGTGGGTGATAAAGACAACAGTTCGTTGCATGGTCTTTTGCAACCTGATTAATTCGTCCTGCATTTCTTTACGAATGAGTGGGTCAAGTGCCGAAAATGGTTCATCAAAGAGCAAAATCTGCGGATCAACCGCGAGCGCACGAGCAAGACCCACTCGTTGTTGCATTCCGCCCGAGAGTTGTTGTGGGTAGTGATTAGCCCAGCCATCAAGACCAACAATGTTGAGTACTTCAGTCGCACGAGCAAGTCGCGTTGCCTTATCGACTTTTTGTACTTCTAGTCCGTAGGCAATGTTGTCAATTACTTTGCGGTGGGGGAACAAACCAAAGTGCTGAAATACCATTGACATCCGACCGCGACGAACCTCGATCAGTTGTTCCTCTGTCATCGCAAGCAAATCGTCGCCACTCAGCAAGACGTCTCCAGAAGTTGGCTCGATTAGCCTGGCGAGGCACCTAATGAGCGTCGACTTTCCAGATCCCGAGAGACCCATGACCACAAATGTCTCTCCGCGGGCAACGCTAAATGACACATCTCGAACTGCGACCGTTTGCTGCGTCTGTTGAAGGATTTCTGCTCGGCTGGCACCGCTTTGCGCTAGGGCAATAGCGTTGTTTCCATCGCCCTGGCCAAACACTTTCCAGATATGGCGCAGCTCAATTGCCGGCGATGCCCCAGTCGATACTTGCCCCATTGATGTTTCCCCCACTTGTGTTTACCCCGTAGACACAGGGCAAACCTTAGTGCTTAACAACTTGGAGTAAACAAAATTTCGCTAAGGTGTCATTGCGTTCCGTCTGGACCGCGAACTCAATCAGGGGGAGATTTATGGGATCACGCAAGAAATTATTGGGTATTGGACTATTCGCCGTTGGATCACTGATGTTCGCAGCATGCGGCGGAAGTGACACAGCATCAGAGTCAGTGAGTGAAGATACGACAGCAGTGGCCGATGGTCCTGCCTGTGAAGGAACCGAGACGATCAGGATTGCTCGCAACAACTGGACGGCATCTGCCATCGAAGTTGAAGTCGTGAAGCAATTGATTGAGACCAATTTGTGCAACCCTGTCGAGATTGTTGACATTGACGAGAACGCAATGATCGCTGGCATGTCGTCAGGCGAAATTGATGCCAACGTTGAAGTATGGCCATCTGGCTTTACTCCCGAAGAACAAGCATTTGTCGATGACGGTTCAGTTGTCAACATGGGCGATCTCGGCGCGATTGGCAAGATTGGTTGGTTCGTAACACCAAATGCACTTGAGCAATTTCCGCAACTCGCAACTTGGGAAGGTCTGAAAGACCCAGTAGTTGCTAAAGCATTTGCAACAGCCTTAACTGGTTCGCAAGGTCGACTGTTAGCAATGGATCCTTCGTTTTCGAGTTATGAAGAGCCTGTTGCCAAGAACCTTGGACTTAATTTTAAGGTTCAATATTCAGGTTCTGAGGCCGCAACTCAAGCAGAGATCATTGCTGCGACAGAAGCAGGCAAGCCAGTGTTGATGTACTACTGGATGCCATCTGCAGCGGTCGGCAAGTACGGCTTGAAGAATATTGTGTTGCCAGCACCAACAGTTGACTGCGCTGCAGAAACCGACAAGTGCGACGGCGATTACCCAGAAGACCTTTTGTTTAAGGTTGCCTCGGCAAAGCTTGAAGCAAAAGACGCAAATGTTTTCAATTTCTTCAAGAACTTCAAGTTCACAACGGATGATCAGTTGTCAACATTGGGACCTGTAGAAATTGATGGTCGACCAGCAGCAGAAGTTGCTGCCGAGTGGATTGCAGCAAACGAAGCAGTTTGGTCAGCCTGGTTCAACTAGTAAGTAGCTACAACTCAGTAATCTGAAACGGCGGGCCGCAAGGCCCGCCGTTTTATTTTTTGTCCGTCGTTTTGTATCAGCACAGGAGATTCAAAATGAATGATCCGTCAATGTTGTCGGCACATGATTGGAATTTTCCCGTACCAATTGCTTATGGACCAGGGCGCCTCGCAGAGATGGGGCAGCGATGCGCTGTATTGGGTGTTCGCAATCCTTTAATTGTCACCGATCGTGGAAGTCGGGAACTCTCGTTTGTGACTCGATTGGTCGACATACTTTCAGCAGCAGGCCTGCAGTCGGCAGTCTTTTCCGGAATATCGCCAAACCCTATTGACTCCGAGATCAGTATCGGACGTGCTGCATTTCTTGCAGGAAGTCATGACGCGATCATCGCGATTGGTGGTGGTAGTGCAATGGACGGAGCTAAAGCGATCTGTCTAACAGCTAATAACGAAATTGATCTTTGGGATTTCGAGTTTGAACAAGCGTCGCCGCTGATTTCACACGAAAATCGTTTTCCAACTCTCATCACAATCCCCACAACTGCGGGCACTGGTGCCGAAACCGAAAGCACGGCAATGGTTACTGACACAGAGAAAGCAATGAAGTTCTGCGTCTGGCACCCAGAACTCAAGCCTTCTTTGGCGCTACTAGATCCGGAACTCACCATCGGATTGCCAGCAAATTTGACCGCGTGGACTGGTGCCGATGCAATGGTCCATGCAATTGAGTCATTTCTTGTTCCTGGGTTTCATCCGTTGTGTGATGCAATGGCACTTGAAGCGTTGAGCCTCATTGCAAGGTGGCTACCCGTGGCCGTTGCCGAACCAACAAACATCACCGCGCGCGGTGGCATGCATGTGGGTTCATGTTTGGCAGGAATTTCGTTTCTCAAAGGACTTGGCTTGGTGCATGCAATCTCGCACATGGTTGGCGCCGAGTTCAACACTCACCACGGCAATACCAATGCAATTTTGTTACCAGTAGTTTTGCGTTTTAATTTGCCTGGCATGGAAGAAAAAGTGCGTCGCATGGCCGAAGCTATGCAGATTTCTGATCACTCGGTAACAGGCTTTATTGCTGCAGTTGAAGCAATGCTTGACGAGATTCGGATCCCGAAATCGTTAAGCGAGATCGGTGTGCCGATGGATTGCGCGGAACGAATTGCAGCAAAAGCTCTCAAGGATTCTGCAGCAAAAACTAATCCACGGTCGGCGAGTCTTAACGAAGTCCGTGTCTTGATCGAAACTGCTATCAAAAAGGCGCGGTAATCATTCCGTTGATCTGGTGATTTTGCGAATACCAAGTCCTTTTTGTTTTTGCTGTGATAGAAATATTGCGTGAAAAAATTGTTTGATTACGTAATTGTTGGTGGTGGCTCCGCTGGTTGCGCATTAGCGAATCGTTTGAGTGCCGATCCAAACAATTCGGTTCTTGTTCTTGAGGCTGGCCGTCCCGACTATTGGTTCGACGTGTTTATTCATATGCCAGCAGCCCTGATGTTTCCGATCGGAAGCAAGTTTTACGACTGGATGTATTCGTCACAACCTGAACCACACATGAACGGTCGCCGTGTGACGCACGGTCGCGGCAAGATTTTGGGTGGCTCGAGCAGCATCAATGGAATGATTTTTCAACGAGGTAATCCGCTTGATTTCGAGAGATGGGGCGCAGACGCAGGAATGTCGTCGTGGGATTATGCACACTGCCTGCCGTACTTCAAGAGAATGGAAAACTGTTTAGCGGCTGACACGACAGATAAATTTCGCGGGAAAGATGGCCCACTTCGTCTCGAACGAGGGCAAGTAAAGAATCCACTGTTCGGTGCATTTTTTAGTGCAGTCAAACAAGCGGGTCATCCAATTACCCAAGATGTAAACGGTTATCAGCAAGAGGGCTTCGCGGCATTTGATCGAAACGTCAAGCGCGGTCGTCGTTTCAGTGCAGCCCGCGCTTATCTGCATCCGGTGAAGCGTCGTCGCAATCTCACGGTGCAATGTCGTGCACTTGCAACAAAGCTCATCACTGAAGGTAAAACTGTTGTTGGTGTCGAGTATTCGCTGCCGTTTGGTCGCAACAAGTCGGTGCGAGCAAAGGAAGTGATCTTGTGCGGTGGGGCATTCAACTCACCACTGTTGTTGCAAGTGTCGGGCATCGGCAATGAGACCGATCTGCGCTCTGTTGGCATCACGCCGATTCATCATTTACCTGGCGTTGGTGAAAACTTGCAGGATCATCTCGAGGTCTATGTTCAGCAGTCATGTACTCAGCCGGTTTCGTTAAACCCAACGATGAAATTTTGGAAGCGACCATTTATTGGTATTGCGTGGCTATTTCGAAAAGGTCCGGGTGCGTCTAACCATTTCGAAGCAGGTGGATTTATTCGCAGCAACGCCGAGGTTAAGTATCCAAACCTAATGTTTCATTTCTTGCCAATTGCCGTTCGCTATGACGGCACTGCGCCAGCTGGGGGACACGGTTATCAAGTGCACATCGGTCCGATGTATTCCAATTCTCGTGGCAGTGTCAAAGCGGTGTCTGCGGATGTGCGAGACAAACCCGCGTTGACGTTCAACTATCTTTCAACTATTGAAGACAAGCGAGAGTGGGTAGAGGCAATTTCTGCCGCTCGCAAGATTCTTGGTCAGCCAGCTTTCGATCCTTTCAACGGTGGCGAGATTTCGCCCGGACCCCAAGTTGCAACCGACGAGCAGGTTTTGGACTGGGTGCGAAAAGATGGCGAAACGGCGTATCACCCTTCGTGCACGTGCAAAATGGGCACAGACTCGATGTCGGTGGTTGATCCCGCATCAATGCGTGTGCATGGAATGGCGGGTTTGAGAGTGGTGGATGCCTCGGTCATGCCATATGTGACGAATGGCAATATTTATGCACCAGTAATGATGGTGGCTGAAAAGGCTGCCGATCTCATTTTGGGCAAAACACCCCTTGTTCCAGAGCCTGTTGAGTTCTACCGCCATGTCGGGGCCTAAGCCCTGCTAACCTGCCTTTGCGGTGATATATCTGCCGAGCAGTAGCCATTTGATCGTTATACGAGGGGAAGAGAACTATGAGTGATTTCGACGACATCGATCTTGCAGGTCTGTCAGATGAAGACTTGATCAAGCAGATGCACGATGACCTCTATGACGGTCTCGGTGACGAAATTGTTGAAGGCACCACGATTTTGCTCGACCGCAAGTGGTCACCAGACAAGGTGTTGCAGCAAGCCCTCGTTGAAGGCATGCGCATCGTAGGCGTTGACTTCCGTGACGGAATTTTGTTTGTACCAGAAGTGTTGCTTGCAGCAAACGCAATGAAGGCTGGCATGCACATCTTGCGCCCACTTCTTGCTGAGACTGGCGCAGAGTCGGTTGGCAAAGTAGTTGTTGGCACCGTAAAAGGCGACATTCACGACATCGGCAAGAACTTGGTAGCCATGATGCTTGAAGGCGCAGGCTTTGAAGTGATCGACCTCGGTATCAATACCGATGCAGACAAGTTCTTGGCAGCGCTCGAAGAGCACCAGCCAGACATCCTTGGCATGTCGGCATTGCTCACCACAACCATGCCGTACATGAAGGTCGTTGTTGACACCATGAAAGAAAAGGGTCTTCGCGATAAGTACATCATCTTGGTTGGTGGAGCTCCACTGAACGAAGAGTTTGCAACTGCTGTTGGTGCCGATGCGTATTGCCGCGATGCAGCTGTTGCATCACAGATGGCAAAAGAGTTGGTAACTGCAAAGCGTCAGCGCACAGCCGAGCCTCCTGGCCCTTCGGTCAACTAGTTACAAAAGGAATAAAGCTTTTATGTCGGACGACAATCGTCCGCTGATCATCGCCTGCGGGGCGCTCGTGTCAGAGCTTCGTGAAGTGCTGAACATCAACGGACTCAACGAGGCTGTTGAGGTTCGTTACTTGCCGGCCAACTTGCACAACCGACCAGAAGGCATAGTGCCAGCACTACGTGAACACCTAGATGGCCGTGGATCGCGTCCAACAATGGTTGGTTATGCCGACTGTGGCACAGGTGGTGCGCTCGATCGCATGCTTGAGTCGTATCCCGATGTGCAACGAATACCTGGCGCGCATTGCTACGAATTTTTTGCAGGATCCGAATTGTTTGCTCAGTTGCACGACGATCAACCTGGCACGTTTTACCTCACCGACTTTTTGGCCAAGCATTTCACAGCACTGGTATGGGAGGGTCTAGGTCTTGATCGACACCCACAATTGCGCGACACATATTTTTCCAACTACACCCGCGTCGTTCTTTTGTCTCAAACAACTGATCCAAAAGTTGTTGAGTTTGCCCAGGCTGCAGCCGTGCAACTTGGCTTGACGTTTGAACACCGTCATGTGGGTGTGCAAGGCCTTGCACACTCGATTCCCGTAACATTTTCAAGCCCTATGAATATCAAAGCCCCCCTAATCAACAAAGAGAGCGTGTAACAATGGCAAGAGGCGGAAACTCGGTAGTCATTATCAAATGGCGTGACATACCTGCTCAGGTCAATGCTCAAATGGGCAGAGATCGGTATCAGGTTGTGCTCTCAGCCAAGTTTCAGCGTGCAATTGACCGCGCGAAGCGCAAGGCCAACATCTATACGGCAGAGGAAGACATCGCTCAGTGGAGTCGAGATTCGTTGCCGTTGGAAGGAACACTTGCCGAGGCCGCGCAAAAGGTAGCCGACGAGATCGAAGCGAAGTACTCCCGTCAACACCTAGGAGTGTTGGCGTATGCAGGTGGTTTCGAGAAAGACATTGAGCAACTCACAGTTGCCGCCAAGGATTTGGCTGCTCTCGAGGAACTTGAAGAAGAAATGCAAGAAGAACAACAATAAATCTCACAACGAAACGGAAAATGACATGACACATACAATCCTGAGCTCACCAACACGCGAAGTCGTCATTGGTTTTGATCGCCCATTCGTAATGATCGGCGAGCGCATCAACCCGACAGGTCGCAAATTGCTTGCAGAAGAAATGAAAAATGGTGACTTCAGCCGAGTTGAAGCTGATGCATTGGCACAAGTCTTGGCAGGAGCCCACATGCTCGACGTCAACGCAGGTATTCCACTTGCAGACGAGCCAGCACTGTTGGCGCGTGCAGTACAACTCGTTCAGTCAGTGACTGACGTGCCGTTGTCAATCGACTCGTCAATTATCGAGGCTCTCGAGGCCGGTCTTGCTGTGTACAAGGGCAAGGCTCTTGTTAACTCGGTTACTGGTGAAGATGAAAACCTCGAGCGTGTGTTGCCGCTTGTCAAAAAGTACGGCGCAGCAGTGGTTGCAATCTCCAATGACGAGACCGGTATCAGTATGGATCCAGATGTTCGTTTTGAAGTTGCGCGCAAGATCGTCAATCGTGCCGCCGATTACGGAATTCACTACAGCGACATTGTTGTCGACCCGTTGGTGATGCCAATCGGTGCACTTGGCCAGGCCGGACAGCAGGCATTCACGCTGATTCGTCGTTTGCGCGATGAACTCAAAGTCAACACAACCTGTGGTGCATCCAACGTGAGTTTTGGTTTGCCAAATCG
>JBJOEQ010000043.1:0-20390 GCA_046049195.1 Actinomycetota bacterium
TGTCGAACGATGGCTCGGAGCCAAAATAACTGTCCCAGAGTTTGGAATTTTGTGTGCGTCAACAATCCTCAAACGAAGGTAGGCGCGACAAACCGCAATCACAATCAGACGGATAGTCAAGTAAATGAATTTATTTCCGCGAGATTGACCTGCCAGTTTTGTTGTTACCTCAGCCATGAAACACCCCAACGATCTGGCTCACTACATCTTCAATAGTTCTATTGCTTGTGTCAACCACTATCGCATTTTCAGATTCACGTAGAGGGCTATCGCTGCGAGTTGTGTCTTTATGGTCTCGTTCAGCAATATCACGAGCGATCTGTTCGACATCACCACCGATTTGGGCAACACGTCGTTGAGCACGCACCAGTGGGCTTGCAGTCAAGAATACTTTCAACCGAGCATCCGGAAACACAACGGTAGCGATATCTCGTCCTTCGACTACGCCCCCTCCTCGCGTCGCAACCCAATGCCGTTGTCGCTCGCGCAGTTCGGAACGTACTCCAGAATTTGCAGCAACCGCGCTCACTGCGCGAGTAACAGCCTCACCACGAATGTCTTGTGTTGCATCCACACCATCGACTACGAGCGCATCATCAGAAATATCAAGCACTGTCGACAGCGCAAGTTGCGCCACCGCATCCACGTCATGCACATCAATTCCTTTGCGCAACACTGCACAAGTTATGCCGCGATACATCGCGCCAGTGTCCAAATACGGAAGGCTCAACTGGCGAGCCAACTCTCGCGCAATAGTCGACTTCCCTGCGCCTGCTGGTCCATCAATCGCGACCACATTGACACTTGGTGCTGTTACCAACTCGTATCCCGTGGACGACCTTCTTCATAACCAGATGCGCTCTGAATTCCGACGACGGCACGGTCGGCAAACTCGGGTATCGATCGCGCTCCCGCATAGGTACACGACGAACGCACACCCGCAACAATCTGATCGATAATGTCCTCGACACTTGGACGCTGTGGATCCAGATACATCCGTGATGTACTAATTCCTTCTTCAAACAGTTCTTTGCGAGCACGATCTAACGCTGTTTCGCTACGGGTGCGGTTGCGCACAGCGCGATTTGACGCCATGCCAAAACTTTCTTTAAACAAACGACCATCCGAATCTCGAAGAGTGTCGGCTGCACTTTCATAAGTTCCAGCGAGCAATGATCCAAACATCACGTTGGAAGCCCCTGCGGCCAACCCCAGTGCCACATCGCGTGGGTATCGCACTCCACCGTCAGCCCAAATATGTTTTCCGAGCCGTGCCGATTCTGCTGAGCATTCCAGCACAGCCGAGAACTGTGGTCGACCAACACCTGTCATCATTCGTGTCGTACACATGGCGCCTGGTCCCACACCTACCTTGACGATGTCGGCTCCAGCCTCAATGAGCTGTCGGGTTCCTGATGCAGTCACAACATTGCCCGCCACAACTGGCAACGTACCCACCGCCGCGCGCACTTGTTCAACTGCCTGCAGCATGCGTTCTTGATGGCCATGAGCGGTGTCCACCACAAGCACATCAACGCCCATTTTTGCTAGAGCCTTCGCACGAACATCAGGCTCGCTGTTAATACCGACTGCGACACCAATCATCAATCGGCCTTGCTTGTCGAGTGCTGGCTGATAAATGGTCGATCGCAATGTTCCCTTACGAGTCACACAACCAACGAGTCTTCCTGACTCATCGATAACAGGAGCGAATGTGATGCGCAATTCGGTCATCTCGTTAAACATCTCTTCTGCAGAAAGCGTAGAACTGAGCGAAATCAAATCACGACTCATTGACGTGTGCAACTGACTAAATCGATCAAAACCAGCAGCGTCGTGCTCGGTAAAAATACCGGCTGGACGACCGTCGTCATCCATCACGATCACCGCACCATGGGCACGCTTATGAATCAGGCTCAGGGCTTCACCAACTGTTCCGTCGCCAGGCATAGTGATTGGTGTTTCAAACACCGTGTGGCGTGTTTTTACAAAATCAACAACGGTACGCACCACGTCGAGCGGGATATCTTGCGGCAACACCACGAGGCCACCGCGCCTAGCCACAGTTTCTGCCATACGTCTGCCAGCAATGGCGGTCATATTTGAAACGACAATTGGAATTGTCGTTCCAAGACCATCGGGCGTTGCAAGATCAACACCCTGTCGCGACTGAACGCTAGACATGCTCGGCACCATGAACACATCGTTATATGTCAGATCAAAGGTAGGTGCTTCGTTGAGAAATCGCATGTCAGCTTGCCTCCAAATCTGGTCTGTAAAGCCAACTAATACTACCGCATACTGCGCTTGTATTCTTCAAAATTTTGTACAGTTCAAGTGTCATGAGTACAACCTCTGGTCCTGCACCATCGTGCAATATAGTTCGTGCATCTGACGCATCGACAATGATCCTTGCCGTGCAAACTCTTACCGACGGCGGTCTGGTTGCCATCCCAACAGAAACTGTTTATGGACTCGGTGCTGCGATCAACAACGAAGTTGCCATCGCCAAAATATTTGAGGTCAAAGGCCGACCACAAGATCATCCACTCATCGTGCATCTTGCGCAGATTGATCAACTGCATCAAGTCGCTCACAACATTCACCCCGATGCGATCAAGCTTGCCCATGCATGCTGGCCAGGCCCACTCACTCTTTTACTGCAACGTAACGAAAATGTATCTATGAGTATCACCGGAGGTCGCGACAATGTCGCTGTGCGTATTCCAGACAATGCGTTCACGCGACAACTGATCATCGATCTTGGTTCACCAATTGCTGCACCATCAGCAAATCGATTTGGCAAAGTAAGCCCAACTACCGCTCAACATGTCTGTGACGATCTGCAGAACGATGTCGATCTCATTGTTGACGACGGTGCCTCTTCAATCGGTGTCGAGTCAACAATTATCGACTTCTCGGTATCGCCCCCACAACTCTTGCGACCCGGTGGCATTCCCATTGAAGACATAGAACAGATATTGGGATACACCATTCGCGACACTGACGGCATCAGTCGTGCATCAGGAATGCTGCAAAATCATTACCAACCGTCATGCAACGTGTTGTTGGTTTTCACTGAACAAGAAGCACAGCATCTCAAAGACACATTGGTGAGTCGATTGGAAAGGGTTCGTATTTTGAATCGCTGCGACAACCTGCCGCTGTATGCAACGTTGTTATACAGCGATCTCCGACAAGCCGACACCGACCAAATCCAGGCCCTCATTGCTGTTTTGCCCGAAAAAAACGGACTTGGGGCTGCGATCCGCGACAGACTGACCAAAGCGGCAGGCTCGGAACCGCCATTGCCAGCATCCTGATATCCCCGTAGGCTTAGAGTTCCTAACCCAGGCAGGCAACCCGCCTTCCGGCTTTTAGGGGGAGAAAAACACATGAAGAAATCAAACTTGAAGCGCTTCGGTGCTCTTGTTGTGGGTCTCAGCTTTGTTGCTGTTTCCTGTGGCAGCAGCGACGATGCAGCAACAGAAGAGACTGTCGCAGTAGAGGCTCCGGCCGCTGGTGGCGACTTGGAAGGCATGAAGGGCACAATGCCACTCGTAGAGCTTTCCGATGAGTTCAAAGATGGCGTCAACGCCTATTGGACCGGAGCAGGCAACGAAGCACTCGTTGACTATTCATACACCGCAGAAGCATTTGACGCTGTGATGTTGATCGCTCTTGCAGCAGAAGCAGCAAAGACTGATGGCAGCGCACTTGCTGACTCGATCATTACTGTTTCACGTGACGGCGAGAAGTGCACAACTTTCGCAGACTGTGTCGCTCTTGTTCAAGCAGGAACAGATATTGACTACGACGGCGCTTCTGGTCCAAACACAATGAACGGCAACGGCGAGCCAATCGAGGCTTCCTACGGCGTTTTGACCTTTGATGCAACGAACCGTTTTGACTACGCAAATGCCACATACATTCCGGCAGCTGCTCCAGAGTCAGACTATGTTGATGCACAAAAGACCACCGTTACCCGTAAGGGCGATGGACAGTTGAAAATCGGAACATTGCTTCCAGAAACTGGCAACCTTGCATTCCTTGGTGCACCAGAATTTGCAGGCGTTGAATACGCATTGAGCTTGATCAATGCAGCCGGTGGCGTACTTGGTAAAGAAGTTCTTTACAGCCAAGGCGACTCTGGTGACAACTCGACAGATACAGCATCAACCACGGTTGACCGTCTCTTGAGCGAGAATGTTGACGCCATCATTGGTGCAGCATCGTCCGGCGTTTCGTTGAAAGTGATCGACAAGATCACCCAGGCAGGCGTTGTTCAGTTCAGCCCAGCAAACACATCAGATGCATTGTCAACTTATGCTGACAGCGCTTTGTACTTCCGTAACGCACCACCAGACACCCTTCAGGGTGCGGTGCTTGCAGGTTTGATTGCAGGAGATGGCAACGCTTCGGTGTACATCTTGGCTCTTGACGATGCATACGGCACAGGACTTGCAGCATCGATCGGCAAGAATCTTGAAGCAGCGGGCGTAACAGTCCTCGGCACCAAGATCTACGATCCAGCTGCAGTTTCATTTGATGCTGAAGTAGCTGAAGTTGTTGCTGCTAACCCAGACGCAATCATGCTCGTAACTTTCGACGAAGGTTCACGTATCTTGCGCACCATGGTGGAGCAAGGCATTGGACCAAAAGTCAAGATGGTCTACGGTTGTGACGGCAACATGGGTAACGCACTCGGCGAGAACTTTGACGCTGGTAAGTAACCAATAGTTTTCAGAACTATATGTTTAGGCCCCGAGCGAAAGCTCGGGGCCTTTTCATTTCCCCAGGCACACGCTCGGATCCTTTTCATTTCCCTAGGCACTAGCTCGGGGCCTTGGACCATTCCCTATCTAAATTCAGCCACCGGTGGCTTTGGCGAGGGTTCCCAAATACAACCTGATCACATTTGGGTCCTCGAGCAATGTTCGACCCGATCCCGTGTATGCGTTGCGACCTTGGTCAAGCACGTATCCCCTGTCAACGACTTGCAAACAACGGCGGGCATTCTGCTCAACCATCAAGATTGCAATTCCTTCGGCATTGATTCGCTTGCACTGAATGAACACTTCGTCTTGCAATACAGGCGACAATCCCGCGGACGGCTCATCGAGGAGCAACAGTTTCGGCTCCATCATCAGTGCTCGTCCCATCGCAACCATCTGGCGTTCTCCACCCGATAACGAACCAGCCTTTTGCGATGCACGCTCACCGAGTTTGGGGAACAATGTGGTGACGTAATCAAACCGCTCGTTGAATACTTCTGGCTTAATGAAGCAGCCCATCTCCAGGTTTTCCGCAACAGTCAAACTTTGAAATACGTTTTGTGTCTGTGGAACATAGCCAACACCGCGTTCAACAAGTTGGTGAGCCTGCAGACCTGTGATGTTCTCACCCAAGAAACTTGATGATCCTGATCGAACAGCACATTGTCCAAGGATCGCTTTGAGTACGGTTGATTTACCAGCGCCGTTGGGTCCGATGACGCCTACAAACTCACCTTTACCTACCTCAATGTTGCAACCATTCAAAATATTGACTTCGGGAATGTATCCAGCCACTAGATCATCAACGACTAGTACGCGATCGTCACTCATGATTTGTCCTCCATCAAAGATTTACCTTGGTGACTTCCCAAATACGCTTCGATCACTGCAGGATTGGACGAGATCTGTGCTGGTGTTCCCTCGGCGATCACTCGACCTTCAGCCATCACGATCACCCAGTCGGAAACATCGTTGACCATGTCCATGTCGTGCTCGACGAACAACACCGTCATACCGTCATTGCGAAGACCTCGAATGTGCTCAAGTAAACTTTGTTTGAGGGCAGGGTTCACGCCTGCCATTGGCTCATCAAGCATCACCAAGCGTGGGTTTGTCATCAATGCGCGTGCCATTTCGAGAAGCTTGCGCTGACCACCAGACAAAGTTCCGGCGTATTCGCCGCGCATATGGTCGAGCTTGAATCGCTTCAGCAACTCATCGGCACGCTGCTCAATAATCTGTTCTTGCTTGCGCCAGCGAAAAGGAAGTAAGCCATTCCACCACTTTTCACCAACCTGATGCGTCGCACCAAGTTTCATGTTTTCAATGACCGACATCTTGGTCAGGCTCTTTGTTAACTGAAAGGTGCGGATCATTCCCATTGCTGCTGTTTTGTGCGCAACGATTTTCTCCATGCTGCGGCCATCAAATCGCCATTCTCCAGTATCTGGAGTATCAAAGCCTGTCAGCAAATTGAACAACGTTGTCTTTCCGGCACCGTTAGGACCGATTAAGGCAGTGATTGACCCGCGTTGAACTTCAATGTGCTCGACATCAACAGCAACGACACCACCGAAATTCTTTTGAATCTTGTCTGCGAGCAAAATTGGGTCAGGTTTTGGTGCTCCCGGCGTCGGCGAAACAGTCGCCAAAGCGGCAACAGCACGATCCTGTGCATCAGAGACTTTGCTTTCAGCGGGCATCTAGGGCCATCTCCTTGCGGTTTCCAAAAATACCCTGTGGGCGAAAAGTCATCAAGAGCATGAGGCCAACACCGATCAACATGTAGTTGATTGCACCAACCTGGATCTTTTGCATCACTGTCACTCCAAAGATTTTGAGCGGTTCATCCTTCGTCAATTCGCGCAAGAAGTTATCGCTGAATACGAAGATTCCCCAAAAGAGCATTGACCCAACGATGGACCCGGAAACTTTTGCGACTCCGCCCAGCACGAGTGCAGTCAGAATATAGAACGTCACGTCACGGCTGTAGTTGTCGGGCTGTACAGAACCACGATCGAGTGCAAAAATAACACCACTAAACATCCCGATGAGTCCACCGATAATCAGCGATTGCATTTTGTAGCTGTACACACTTTTGCCGAGACTTCGCACGGCATCTTCGTCTTCGCGAATTGCTTTAATGACGCGTCCCCATGGGCTTCGCATCAACATGAATACGAGCGTTGCAAAAATCGCAACAAGTGCCCAACCGATCAACAAAGTCCACACGGTGTAGCCGCTGTATTGAAATGGTCTAATTCCGTACTGAGCGCCAGGATCGAATGGGCTCAATTCGCGAAAATGCAGACTAAAGCCATTGATGCCATCACTGCCACCAAAATATTGTTTAAAGCGCACTGAGCGCACGATCAATCGCACCATTTCTGCCAGGGCGATCGTGACAATCGCCAAGTAATCGGCGCGCAATCTCAGAGTCGGAATTCCCACGAGCAACGCCAACACGATGACAAAACCCATTCCAATTGGGATACCCCACCACATTCCGATGCCGAAATATTTGGATGTCATTCCGATCCCATATGCGCCGCAAGCCATAAATGCAGCCTGTCCAAAGTTGAGCAAACCGGTATAGCCGAACTGCACATTGAGACCAATTGCCGCAAGAGCAAAGTATGCAGCATCAACGCCAGTCAATGCCTTGCATGTGTTTTGAATAATATTTACCCAGTCCATGCGTCAACCAACCCTCTGCTTGCGCCCGAGTATTCCCTGTGGTCTCACTATCAATACGATGATCAGAATTAAGAGCGCAGGCACATTTTTTAATTCTGATGGAACAACAAGTGAAGCCATCTCGACGAAAATACCAACCAAAACACCGCCCACCAAGGCACCGAATGCAGAACCAAGACCACCCAACGTGATTGCGGCAAACATCAAAAACACGAGTCTCGAACCCATTTCGAAACCCACCTGCTCGTCGAGCCCACGAAAAATTCCGCCAAGTGCTGCTAGTGCCCCACCAGCAAACCAAACGATACGAATGATGCGCTGCGTATCAATGCCAGTTGAAGACGCCAACGTTGGATTATCCGACACTGCACGGATCGCTTTTCCTGTCCGCGACTTTTGAATAAATAACGCAACTGCGACAAGCACCAACAAAGAAAGTATTGCTGTGGTTAAGTCTCGTGGCGTAATTGATGTTGGACCAAGACGCATCACCGTTTGCTGACTGTAGTCATTGAGTGGCTTCGTGCGACCACCAAATTGATACAAATACATATTGCGCAACACAATTGACAGGCCAACGGAGACGACCAACTGTGAGATGAGTCCAACACCACGTCGTCGTAGTTTGCCAAAAATATAAACGTTCAGAGCAAGCCCAAATAAGCCACCAAGAACCACAACTATTGGCGCCGAAATCAGCAAGGGAATACCCATCGTTACGTTGAACAAAAACGCCATCAATCCGCCAAAAGTCACCATTTCACCGTGCGCAAAATTAGTTAGTCCTGTTGTGCCAAAAATAAGCGAAAGACCAACCGCGCACATAGCAATGACTAAACCAAGTCGCAGTCCATCAGCGCCACGTTGAATCATTCGATTGAGCAACGTTTGCGAAGATGTATTAGAAGAACCAGTAAAGAAAGTTGCACGTTTTACTGTGGTTGTGAAATCGTCCTTATCGACGATTGAAACAGATTTGGCAGCATCAATCATCGTGAAACCATTGGGCAGAGTTGCGGTATCCAATGTCACGATGTAGTTGTCGCGAGCAGGAACTGGAAACGAGATCAAACCAGCAACATCGGTGACTCCCGTACCGATCATGGCTCCAGCGGGTGTTGTTACCGTGATCGTTACACCGGCAACCGGCTGTTTTTGAGAAACGCCAGCTTCAACAGTCTGGTTTTGTACAGACGCAATGATTGATAAGCCCTCTTCTGCAGAAGCCACGTTGGCACCGGAGCCAAAAAGCACTAGAGCCCCAGCAACTACGGCAAAGGCGCGAACAATGCGATATGTCCGCTTTCCAGTACCTGTAGCTAGCACAACAGTTTCTCCCCTAGATCAAGTTCCTCAAGTCAATCACATTTGCGCCCAAGTCGGGCATTTAATGCCGTGTCGCAATCCACAACCGAAGCACACTGATCCACACAGCAACAGCAAATGCCACATGGATCGCCACCAATTGCGCAGGCACGCCAGCAAAGTATTGGAGGTAACCCACGCCCCCCTGCGCTACGGCGACAAACAGAAACAGCTCCAACTTCACTTTAAGTCTCGTCCACTCTTGGGAATTTCTTCGAATCTGAGCAATAAATATCAACGTCACAGCAATGCACAGCAAGACCGTTGCGCTGTGAATGCGAGTGATCGACCTCAAATCAAGGTTTAATCGAATGGCATTCTCATCCCCAGCGTGAGGGCCAGCACCAGTGACTAAAGTGCCCAAAATAATCGCTAAACCACTAAGACCAAGTACGAGATCGGCAAATCTCTGCGTCATTGGTCGAATTGGCGCTGTTTGATCGCTGACTGCAGAGAAGCCCTCAACGTTTGTCGCACCAGCCTGTTCAACTAAAAACACAGCCGCAGTAACCAGTGCTAAAGAAACTAGAAAATGGGCCATATTCGACCACGGATTGAGACCAGTTAAAACAACAACTGCCCCAAGGATTACCTGCGCTAATACTCCAATCACCAGACCGCTCGAGAGCCAAATCAGCGACTTCCTTCGTGGAGTTACAAAGATTGAGCCCAGAACAGATGCAATAACCGCAGCGCTGACGATGCCGGTGAACAATCTGTTGATTTGCTCGATAGCCGCATGCCCTGTGGAGACGTCAACAAATTTAGTAGTACTGCACTGAGGCCAATCCGCGCATCCAAGGCCAGATCCAGTGAGGCGCACCAGCGATCCAGTGATGATGATCGCATAGAGGAAAACCAGGGAAATCCTTGAGATTGCCAAAAATGACTGCTGGGAGAGTTGTCTTGGAGGCACTACTGCACTGTATCCAGGGACGCATCCACCCTCAGAACCCACTGTTGGTGGTTTCAAGCCCACATACCAACACAGATTACCACTCATAGTGGGTACTTGGATATTATCTGTGGTTTTTTACTCAAGTTTGGTCTGTTCTGACCGATCCCTAATGCGGAACTCACACCGCAAGCAATTCAAGGGAGCACAACATGAACGGATCAAATTTTCGCAAGGCAATCGCAATCGGCATTCTGTCGAGCACATTTGGTATCGCCAGCATTGCACTGAGCACCACTTCTGCCTCTGCATCGCCAGTTTTCACAGCAGCACCTGTCGCGTTGCCAAAATTTGGTGACAATGGTCCAGAAGTTATTCGCCTTCAAGAGGCAATCATGGCACGTGGATTCAGCATCAAAGGTGGCGTGACCGGTTCATACTCTGAGGCGACTCGCTCAGCCTTGAAGTCTTTGCAAAAAGTTGCTGGATTTAAGGCAAGTGGCACGCTCGACGCGAAGACGGCGAAATTCTTGGGTCTTGTTGACGTTGTGGCCTTGAGCTCATCATCGTTGCCAGCAGTTGGCGCATCTGGTGATGCAGTTTGGTCGGTACAACAAGCGTTGATCAACAGCGGTTTCAATGTCAAAGGTGGCGCTGATGGCAAGTTTGGTCTTGCAACGACAATCGCGCTTGGCAAGTTTCAGGCAGCAAAGGGATTGAAAGTTACAAAGGTTGTCGACGAGGCAACAGCGATTGCTCTTGGCATGTTGAGTGCACCAAAGCCTGTTGTAGTTGCCTCAGTAAAGACAGTCGCAACACCTGCAGCTTCGGCAGTAGTTGTTGCATCAAACTTTCCAAAGCTTGGCGATCGCAGCGAAGCAGTAAAGGCGATTCAAACTGTTTTGATCAAAGACGTGATCGGACTTGTTGGTGGAGCCGATGGTCGCTTTGGTGCTGGTACATCTGCAGCAATTGCCGAGTACCAGAGGCGTCGTGGGTTGAACATCACTGGCTCAATGGACAATGCAACCAATGCAGCCATGTTTGCGGCTCCAGTCGCAGCACCTGCCGCACCAGTTGCCGCCGCTGCTACAGCGATGACTTACGAGACATTGCCAGCCCGCGGTCAGTCGGGCGAGTTGGTTCGTGCATTGCAAAATGCATTGATCGCCAATGGAACAGAAGTCAAGGGTGGCGCTGATGGAGTGTTCGGTGTTGCAACAACAGTTGCAATTTCCAACTTTCAATCAGCACGTGCACTTAACCAGACCAAAGTACTTGACGTCAACACAGCCATTGCACTTGCACTCATCCCAACCCTTGAGTCACTCGGTTTGCCAACCTTGCAAGTGTTCCCAATGCAGGGTCGTTGCGGATTCACCGACACTTGGGGCCAATCACGTTCTGAAGGTCGCTCGCATGAAGGAACTGATGTGATGGGTGCTCGTGGTTTGGCTCTGTACGCAACGAACGATGGCGTCATTAGCCGCATGTCAACCGGCGGTCGATTGGGCGGCAACGCAATCTACGTAAAGATTCCGAACGGCACATACTTTTACTATGCCCACCTTGACAGTTTTGCTCCAGGCATGGCAGCTGGCGTTCCAGTCAAGGCTGGTCAAGTCATCGGCTATGTCGGATCGACTGGTACAACTACTCCACACTTGCACTTCGAAGTACACCCTTTTGGTGGTGCAGCAGTTAACCCATACGCAATTCTCAAGGCAGCAGATGCTTGCAATGTTATGGACGTGCTCCCACAACCATAATTTGCAACGCACGCAGTCTTTGAAGGGTGAGACGGTGACGATGTGAGAACCATCATCGTCTCACCCAGTTAAGTTTGACTTCCTTATCTGGTTCGGTCAGCCATTGATAGATGTTCGAGATCACTGAGATTTTCAAGACTAAATGTGTAACCGTCACCGAGTTTGATCGCCTTAATAGTTGTCATGGATGCATGACCAATCACAAAACGCTCCCACTCCCACGGTGTTGGCTCGAGGCCTAGAAGATGGCAGATGATCACGCTGTTGGTACCAGCGTGTGCAACGAACACGAAACTTGTATCTGGATCATCAATATCCCAAACGGGTAACAAAGTATCTTGGCGGCGTACTCCGTGGCGCGCCAAAAAATCAGTGCAGCCCGCCCTAATTCGCGCAACAAAATCGCTCACTGCTTCCCCACCAGAAAGACCCGACCAGCGATCCCCTGCATTCGCTTGTGCGTCATCGTTGTATGCCTTGATTGTTACCTCGACAGGTTGACCATGCCATGCAGGTTCGCGAATCTCTTCAAGCCATGGCTCAATCACCTGGGGACGCGCATGATGTTTCAGGAAAGGTGCGGCTGTCTGACAAGCACGAAGGAGTGGGCTAATGAATACATGATCGAACCGATCGTCTTTCAGTCGCTCACCAAGGACATCAGCCTGACGAAAACCCAATGTTGAAAGGGGCGGATTAACAATGCTGAGACCGTCTTTGACCCATTCGGGCTGTGCGTGCCTAATGAGTACAAATTCCATGAGCCACAATCTAGTTGGGTTCACCCACCAGTTGTTGCTGGCGCAACACTATTTACTTTGCATTCATCGAAAGCTTTGGTAACCAGTGCGTTGAATTGCACATCTGATAGCGCACCTTCCTCTAACGATTCATTTGTCAACAATGTGCCAACGCACAGCGCTTGCTCAGGAGTTAAGGCCTGTTCAAAACGTTCTGCGACAAAATATGCATACGACTGCAGAGCACTCTCCTCGTTGTCAAACCCTGTATTTAGATCTGGTTGTGGATCAACGTCCACAGATGGGGCGGGCAAATTTACTGCGTCGCCGGGAGTTTTATTGACTCCACTTTGCAGTTCAATTTGACACGAATCTGCGACAAAAGATCGAACTTCACTGAGGGCTGCAATATTGTCATTGCGTGAAAGATCATCTATAGAGGCCAACACCGCCGTATCACTGACACCGATCGAGCCTTCCCAGTACACGTTTTGTAGCGCTATAGAAACTGAATGGTATGCGCGCTCGACTTGAGAAAACTGATCGACTAAGTCAACAGGTGCAACATCGCCAATTGCATCGAGCGAAGACAACAGCACGGCGAACATACTTTGCAATTGTCGCGCCGAAACATCCGACATCGATGCGATCGCAACATCAACGGCCACCAACGAACTTTCAAGTTCTGGTGCCCGACTGCAGACGGCAGACGTTTCATTTGTTTGCGAACACGAAGCCAAGGCAACACAAACGAAACCACAGCATGCAATCAAGATTCCACGAATCGGCTTCATTGCTAAATCGTACTTTGGGTGCTCGATACCCAAGTTTGATATTGACGCGCATAACGACCATTCTTGGCGATTAATTGATCATGCGATCCATCCTCGATAATTCGACCGTTCTCCAGGAGTATGACACGTTCGGCACGAGCCGCGGTTGACAGGCGGTGCGCTATTGAGACAGTTGTTCGACCTAGGGCAAGTTTTCTGAGTGCCCGCGAGATACGAACTTCTGTGCTTGCATCGACCGATGAAGTGGCCTCGTCCAAAATCAACACATCGGGTCGCACAACTGCTGCTCGTACGAGCGCTACCAACTGTCGTTCGCCTGCCGAGAGCGATCCGCCCCGTTGACCAACATGAGTATCAATGCCATTTGGCAGGGTTTCAAGCCAATCGTTCAACTCAAGATCAGAAAACGCATCCTGCAGCACAGCATCTGTTGCATCGGGTGAAGCAAACCGAAGGTTGTAAGCAATGGTGTCAGCAAACAAAAACGGTTCTTGTGGCACGACAATCAACCTTCTTCTCAAATCAGAGTTTTCTACACGCGTTAAACCAACTCCACCCAACAACACATTGCCAAGGGTCGGATCGGCCAATCTGGCGATCAGTCGTGCGAGTGTCGTTTTCCCTGATCCAGATGGACCCACCAATGCGACGTGTTGTCCACCAGGCACATGCAGGTTGATCGAGTTGAGAACTGGCGTGTCATCGTCCACATCGTCTAGTCGCGATCCGTACGCAAAACTCACGTCTACAAAATCGATCGACAACGATCCCTTTGGAAGCAGCGTTGGAGAAGCAGGATGAGCAGGACCAATCGGAGTATCGAGAACACCGAGCACTCTGCGCAAGCTTGCAACGGCACTCTGAACCTGATCGATCACTTCGGTAAATTCGGCGATTGGTTCAAGAAATCGATAAGTCAAAAATACAAACCCCACGAGTGCGCCAGCGGTCAATCCACCTGCTGGTCCGATCAATAGACCCGCACCAACAACAGCCATCACGGTGAACACCGCGAATACTTCGCCCGAAGGGAACAAAAAGGCACCGATGACACCTGCGCGAATATTGCTGTCTCCTCGCCTACGCACATCTTTTGCAACCGAATCGACAACATGATCAACAGCGCCATAAGCCCTCAGGGTTTCGGCCCCGGATACCATTTCGCTAAACACACCAAGCAATTGCGCATTACGTTCACGTGAAATGTTGTGAGCCGAAACTAATTTTGCTTGCACCAATCGCAACACGAGAACCAACGGCGCTGAAACAGCAAACGCCACGAGAGCCAATCGCCAGTCATACGCAAGCATCACGCTTGCTACAGCAATCATTTGTGAACCGTCTAGCAACAGCGACAATCCCCCCCATGAAAAAAACATGGTCAGAGTTTCGATGTCGCTTGTCACGCGAGAGACGAGTGCTCCCCGCTTTTCCTCATTGTGATCAGCCAGGCTCAAACGATGAATATGGTCAAACAGTTTGATCCGAAGCGAAAACAAACCTTCTTCGGCCCGAGTGCCAAGACGTTTTGTTGCGACTCGCAAAGAAACCGATGAAATCACAACGCAACACGCACCGATAACACCAAGCATCGCAATGAATGAAACCCTCACCTGGTTTGGCTGTAAACCATGATCGATACTTTGCTGAATCAAGATAGGGATAACAAGCCGTGCACCCGTGCCTAAAAAAGCAAACCCGAAGGTCAGAACAAGACCATGAGAGAGTGCTGGTGCTACGCGCATTCCACGCCCGATTGTTCGAGCCGAACCAAAACGCGTCACGGGCTCGTTCATAGATTGCCCTCGTTGCGATCGTGTTCAAAAGACTGCATTAAATTCCGATAATTCTCATTACTCAACATCAATGCACTATGCGGACCATGATCGGTGAGTTTTCCGCCTTCGATAAAAAGCACATCATCGGCCAATGCAATCGTCGAAGGTCGAGACGCAACAACTACCGTTGTGACTTTTCGGGATGCTCCTCGCAAACGGTCAACGACAACTGCTTCAGTCACGGTGTCCAAGGCCGAAGTGGTGTCGTCCAAAAGTAGAACGTCTGCGCCTTGCGCAATTGCTCGAGCAAGCGAGATTCGTTGACGTTGACCGCCACTCAGGCTTATTCCACGCTCTCCGATCATTGTCTTCGTTCCATTTGCAAGTTCTGAAACAAAACTGTCAGAGGCCGACAAGTACAGCGCCTCAGCAATCATCTCTTTCGACAATTGTTGACCAAGACAGATGTTGTACTCAATTGATCCCGAAAACAAGAATGGCTCTTGAAACACGATAGACGCGGCTTTTCCGGCCAATGCAACACGACCCTGTGACGGTTGGAGCAAACCTGCCATCACTGCGAGCAGAGTTGATTTTCCGGAACCAGTGGCACCGACAATGACCACAGTTTTTCCTGCTGTAATGCGAAACGAAACAGAGTCAAGCACCACTGGAGAATGTTCGTCGAAAGCATATGAAACATTCTCAAGCGCTACACCCACACCGTCGGGCGCATCCAAAATCAAAAGCGAAGGATTGAAAACGACAGGTTCATCCAGGATCTCACGCACTCGTTTGTATCCACTCGCAGAGTGCGGCACAGAACTCAGCACATAGCCGATGATTCGTAGCGGAAAGATAAGCAACGTAAACAGATAAATAAAGCTCGTGAGTTCTCCAACTGTCATGCTTCTTGACTCGACGCGCATCGCACCCACAACCAAGAGCAGAATATTGACCAGCGATGGCACTCCATCGAGTAACGCTTCAAATGTTGAGCGCGCCGATACTGCCCGCACTCGCGCATCTTTCAACCTTGTCGAGATCAATGACAGACGACGAGTCTCGCGATCTTCGGCACCGAATGCCTTGACGACCATCACGCCGTCGAAACTCTCGTGCACCGCAGACGACAAGGCACCCAACTCGTGTTGTGCAGTGTCGTAATGCTTGTCGATTCGACGTTGATACCCAATATTCAACAACAGCAATATAGGAATTACCGAAATCGCAATCAAGCCGAGAGGAATGTCGACAATAATCAGCCAACCGCCAGTAAGAAACACCAGCAACACGACTGAAGTACTAAACGGCAAAGGTCCGAGCACTTCCGCTGCCGCATCGGAATCGACGCCGACTCGTGCGACTAGGTCTCCAGTCATCCGCTTTTTATGCCATATCGATGGTTGGGTCATGATCTGTCGCACCAGCAACATTGTCAGCGACTCGACAGTTCGCCAATTGTTGATGCCTGCAAAGCTTCGTCGTACAACAACGCCAAAGGCTCTCAGCAAGCCGATGCCGATAACAATTGCTGCTCCGCTTGCATAGACGCCGGTGTCGATCTGTCCTGCTTTAAAACGCGGCAAAATAACCCTGTCGACCAAAAATGCAACACCGAAACTCGATGCCACAGTGCACACTGCATACAGAGATGCACCAGCGACAGCAATTGCAAAAAGGCGAGGGTGAAACTTGAGTAAGTCTCGAACGAGACGAATGCCAGTCCGTAGTCGACTTTGCACTGGAGTTTCCTCAACAACAAGGGATTTCGTCACATTCGCAGTCACCGTCACACAAACAATCTAGCAATATGACAATTGTGACTCATCGCACAAATTGTCAAGTAGAGCAAAATCAACAAGAGCCAGCACATACGATCAGAGCACTAGGACTACTCGGAGAACCATCATGAAACGACTTGCATTGACATCGACATTGGTGGTGGTGTTTGCCCTGATCGGCGCAATGTGGGTGTATGCATTGTTTTTTGCATCCAAGGAAGTAGTCAATGAGATTAATGATCGAGCGTGGACTGAACGTGCAGAAATAATCTGCAAAGACGCTGCAACCGAAAGAATCGCTCTCGCCGACTTTCGACCGATCACTGATGCTGGGGCAGATGCATTGCTCGAACGGGCCAAAATCGTCGACCTTGCCACGGACACACTTGATGAAATGTTGTTCAAACTAGAGGCAACGAAACCACAAGACGCAAAGGGTCAAGCAATTATCCCGCTCTGGATCAGCGACTACCGCCAATACATCAGTGATCGTCGCGTTTATGCAGATCAACTTCGCCTCGGTTCGAATGTTCCGTTTGGCGAGTCAATCGTGATGGGAATTCCGTTGAGTGAAAAACTCTCTACTTTCGCTGCCGACAATTATATGAAGTCGTGCAAACCACCAATGGATTTATCTATCTAGTTTCCCAATAACCCTCTGGCGAATATTGTTTGATCACGCGCGCCGGAGACCCCACCGCAACGCAAAAATCTGGCAAATGACCAGTCACCACAGAGTTGGCACCAACAACAACGTGTTTCCCGATCTGTGATCCTGGCAACACCACTACTCCAGCACCCAACCACGAGCCGTCGCCAATTGAAACCGGGCGTTCAACTTGTGTCTGTTGCGAAATAGGAATATTTACATTTTCATATCCATGATTTTGGTCAGTGATGTACACATGATGGCCAGTCCAAACATCGTTACCAATGTCGATTGAAAGATGTCCAACAATGCCACTACCCCGTCCAATCAGGCATCGATCACCAATACGAACCACCGGATCAGTCAGACACACCTGACCTGGCACCATTCCTGCCGACAACGCCACATTCGGACCAATCATGGTTTCTTTGCCGATGTGGATATATCGCTCATTAAAAATAGTTGTCTGCGGAAAACAAATGATGCTTCCAGTTCCAAACTTTCCAAACCTCTTACCCTTGTTGGTATCGGGCCCAATGGCGCCGTATAAGCCCATCACATCCCACAGTCGTGTTGTGCCACTCTCGAGAAGGCGATGAAATAGTCCAGGCATGCCCCCAAAATCTAATCGGTATCCTGATGCGATGACACTGGTCAACACTCCATGTGGTGAGATTCGCGGAACCACTTCAAGTGCAGGTGTGAGCGTCTTTAAGGGAATCCGCTTTGCATCAGCAGAAAGATTTCAGCCACCAACAGTTGTAACGAGTTGGTCAGGTATTTACGAGGCGAATGCGATAGGACCTGAGTGCCCACAAATTGACAGCCAATTGAGGACTCTTCTCAATGCTGACAATTCTGGTCAAAGCGAAGACTGCCTTTTTCTCAATATCACCACCCCAAGCGATTCCAAATCAGAGCGTCCTGTCTATGTCTGGATTCACGGTGGAGCATTTACCAACGTCACACCGCCACTTTCGTGGAATGACTCGCAACAACTTTCGCTCGATGGCAATGCAGTTGTAGTCACGATCAGTTATCGATTGGGTGCTTTTGGATTTCTTGGCGACCTCAATCTAGGAATTCTCGATCAAATCGCTGCGTTGCAATGGATTCGGAACAACATTGAATCTTTCGGTGGAAATCCAAACAACGTCACTATTTTCGGCGAATCTGCTGGTGGTTGCAGCGTTGTTGCATTGATGGCTTCAACACCGGCAGCTAACCTTTTTGCTCACGCATGGGCGATGAGCGCATCAATTGGTCAATTACGAACAACCGAATCTGCTGCACAGGGTCTAGAACTTTTCCTAAAAGCAGCAAACGTTGAAACACTCTCACAACTCGAGACATGTACGACACATGAAATCCTTCAGGCACAAGACAAGATGCTGCTCGACATTGCCAACTGGAATCAGGGGTTTTCACCAACTGCCGATGGCACTATTTTGCCTCTTGACATTGTGGGCGCTGCTGCGTCGAATCCTGTCGACCTTGTGATGGGAACCACTCGCGATGAGTCACGTATATTCAATTTGCTCAACCCAACATTAAATAATCTTGATCCAGATCAGGCTATGGATGTGCTGCGCACAAATCATCCACAACGCGCGGAAGCAATATGGTCGATGTACAGCAACTGCTATCCCGATTACACGCCCACACAGATAATTGCGGCAGTCGATACGGATACCAATTTCAAACTACACATGTGGAACATGCTCAAATCAAGACCAGCAGAACTCACCAATACATGGTCGTATATGTTTACGTGGCCTTCACCACTTTATGATGGAGCTCTGGGTGCAAGTCACGGCATCGATATTCCCTTTATCTTCAACAACACCTCACTCCCACGGGTCCACATCTACACCAGCAACGATCCATCAAATGAAGTGTTGGGTGCAGAAATGTCAAGAGATCTTTTGAATCTTGGCCTGTTGGGCAACCCCAATTGGCAGCCGTACGATCAGACCAAACGCGCCACTAAAATCTTCAACATGCCTTGCAGCATTGCTCAGTCGCACGAGCAGTCAACCGACAATCTTGTCTATGACTTTTGGATGAACGCATGATCCGCCAACGCGTGACAGTTCCATCGATCCTGGAGCGCAAGATTTCTCATATCACAGCGCAAAACGCAGCGCAACGCATCACGATGATTACTGCTTACGATGCAACCTTCGCCTCAATTGTTGACGAATCGGGAGTTGACATCATCCTTGTTGGCGACTCTGTTGGTTCGGTTGTACAAGGTGTAGCCAACACAATTCCAGTGACTCTTGAGGAAATGGAATATCACGTACGGCTCGTGTCAAGGGCAAACCCACGGGCACTACTTGTTGGCGATTTACCTTTTGGTTCGTACCAAGTCAATTCCGAGCAAGGTGTGCGTAGCGCTATTCGTCTCATCAAGGCTGGCGCTTCAGCCGTCAAACTTGAGGGTGGAGTCAACATGTTTGACACCATCTCAGCAATCAGTCGTGTCGACATCCCCGTCATGGGGCACATCGGTCTTACACCTCAGAGCTACCACCGCATGGGTGGTCACCGCGTGCAAGGCCGTACCGACAATCGTGAAGCCGGTGGTCGTGAGCGACTCTTTGATGACGCACATTCCGTTGAGCAAGCTGGTGCCTTTGCTGTTGTACTTGAAGGCATACCCCGACAACTCGCTCAAGAGATCACCCAGAAGGTTTCAATTCCAACTATCGGAATTGGTGCTGGCCCAGATTGCGATGGACAAGTATTGGTGCTGCACGACATTCTTGGACTCACCACACATGAACTGAAATTCACCAAACAATTTGCAGACATCCGCACCGCCAGTATCGATGCTTGTACATCTTTTGTTCAAGAAGTTCGCAGCGGACAGTGGCCAGATGATGCTCATTCATTCCACTAGCGAATTCAGTGCTTGGCGAAAGAGTGTTGCCAATCAGACAGTTGCATTTGTTCCCACGATGGGGGCACTACATAGTGGTCACCATTCACTGATTGCTTATGCTGCTCAACAATGCGACCTCGTAGTCGTTTCCATCTTCGTTAACGCCCTTCAGTTCGGCGATGCAAGTGATTTCGACAAATATCCACGCGACGAGCACTCCGACTACCTTGCCAGTGTTTCGGCAGGAGCAAATATAG
>JBJOEQ010000044.1:0-3538 GCA_046049195.1 Actinomycetota bacterium
GAAATCGCGGCCAACAATATCGGTGTGCGCCTAATGAAATACAGACCTTCCATTGCCGAGCGCAACGTCGCTTTGTCGTCTGGGTTACGTGGAGTCGGTTCACGCTCAAACTGCACGCGCATGATTCCGATGATGCCAATAAAGATCAACACGCTTGTCATTGCATACGCAACCCACGGAGCAACCGAATACAAAAATCCAGATGCTGCTGGACCCACAATCATCGCCGACGTCCACACTCCTGATGACATTGCAATGATCGGTGGAAGACCACCATCGGGAGCAACCATCGGATACATCGAGCGCGTCGCTGGAGACAAGAATGCGCGCGAAATACCAAACGCAACAGCAATCACAAAAAATGGCCACACGGCTGTTGGCTCAGAAAGTGAGTACACGACGAGTGCAATCGCGCAGAGCATTTCGCCAGCAAGTGCTAATGCTGCAACATGCTTGCGATTGAATCTGTCAGCAACACTTCCGCTCACCAACACGAGTAGAGCGATTGGCCCGAATTCTGCCAAACCCAGCCATCCAATGTCGATTGCACGACCCGTGATGTCAAAAATATGTTTTCCAAGCGTGGCTGCCTGCAGTGATACACCTATATAAAAAGCAAAACTGCTACCCAACATGCGACGCACGTTCGTAAATCGCAGCACATCCCGTGCTGTAAGTTGGGCTGGTTCGCCGGAGTCGCTCATAAGTAGACAACACTAGGGGAAATATGACTTCAATCGCCGATGAAACCCAATGGATGGATGCAACCGAGCAGGCTCAACTTGTTCGCGACGGCGCAGTGACGCCGCTCGAGTTACTCAATGCAACGCTCGAACGCGCCGACAAACTCAACCCCGCCATCAACGCACTCACCTACCGCTGGGATGACGATGCTCGCAAAGTTGCAGCATCACTGCCCGACGACAAAACGATGCCGTTCCGTGGCGTGCCATTTATTTTGAAAGACCTCAACGCAACGCTTAAAGGTCAGCCCATCTCCAACGGCAACATTGCGCTCAAAAACGCCAACCACATCGCTACGTACACCACCGAACACGTCAAGCGATTCATTCGCGCTGGACTTGTGATTTTCGGTCGCGGAAATTCGCCAGAGTTTGGAAGTGTTCCCACCACCGAGCCAGAAGCATGGGGTGCAACTCGCACACCGTGGGATACCAGCAGGATCTCTGGTGGATCAAGTGGCGGCAGCAGCGCGGCAGTTGCTGCAGGCATCGTGCCTGCCGCACACGCCACAGACGGTGGCGGCTCAATTCGCATTCCTGCCGCATGTTGCGGTCTTGTCGGACTCAAGGTGAGTCAGGGTCGTATAACTGCTGCTCCTATGAAAGACGAAACAAATCTTGGTGTCGAACACGTAGTCACGCGCACAGTGCGTGACTGCGCCGCGCTGCTCGATGCAACACATGGACCGGGTGTTGGTGATCGAGTCATTGCACCTACCCCATCGCGGTCATTTTTGAGCGAGGTTGGCGCGCCTGTCGAAAAACTTCGCATCGGCTTTCTCGATCATCGCCCACTTGCCGGCGATATTGACCACGAGTGTGTTGAAGGTGTCCACATTGTCGCCAAGCAACTCGAGCAACTCGGCCACTTTGTTGATGCCTCGTGGCCAACAGCACTTGAAGACGCGTCGTTTCCACCGCGCTTCACCGCAATCTGGGGAACCAACATGTCTGTTGCTTGCGAAACAACTGCAGCGCTACTTGGTCGCGAAGTGACGAGTGAAGATTTCGAGCTCGTCAATTGGACAATGGCGCAGTATGCAAAAAACACTTCGGCAACGACCTATGCAAGCGCAATTCTTGCTACGTCGCATTATCGACGCGCGGTTGCGCAGTGGTGGGCAGATGGTTGGGACATTCTCGTTACACCAACAGTCAGTCGTGTGCCACTCAAGGTTGGGCAATTCGCCAATGATCCCAAAGATCCAATGAAACCAATGAAAGTTGCTGGCGACTTCGTTGCATTCACTGCAGCATTCAACACGAGTGGTCAACCTGCGATCAGTTTGCCATTGCACTGGACTCCTGAAGGAGTTCCAATCGGAATTCAGTTAGTTGCCGCTTACGGCCGTGAAGACATCTTGTTACGTTTGGCTGCCCAACTGGAAGTCGCAATGCCATGGGCGCACAGGCGACCTGCAATGAAGGCTCTGTAATTTCTTCGATCAAGCAATGAGCAGCCCCAACGGGATTCGAACCCGTGCCGCCACCTTGAGAGGGTGATGTCCTAGGCCACTAGACGATGGGGCCAAGTAGCAACACAAGGCTATCGCGACAAAAAGCAACGCAAAGTGCTGCATCTCTAGGCGCGGCGAGGCATAGCCGAGCCGCAAAGCAACTCAACTGTGCGAAGCACTGCTGAGTTGCGAAGCTTTAGCAGAGCGACCGAACTGTGCGAAGCACTGTTCAGTCGCGGCGTTGGGGAGCAAGGAATCGAACCCTGAATAACAGAACCAGAATCTGCTGTGTTGCCAGTTACACCACTCCCCAGAGTGACGGATCAAGGATATCGCCGTACCCAAAATCGCCACACACTATTTGGTGAGGCGCTCCAGATTTGCAAATCCAATGAGATGCGCAACAGCCACCCCAAGCGCTTCGCGCACATGTCGCGACACTGCGCTCGCCCCCCGCAACGGCGAAGTGCGGGTGGGAGAAACATACGCGACAAGCCCCAAGTCTTGGGCAATCAAACGCGATCGCAGCGAGTGATACGGATCAGTGACGATGAGGACACTGTGCAACCCACGGTCTTGCATGATGTTGCGCACTGCAATGAGCGACTCTCGCGTTGTTGATCCGCTGTTTTCTTGCACGATTGACTCGGCCGGCACTGCAACGACTAGTAAACCATCTATCGAACCTTCGATTAAATAGTTTGCCGATGTCTCGGCTTCAGTAAATCTGTCACCCGGTTGGTTGCCTCCGGTTGTGATCACAAGTGATGACAGACCCTCTTGCCACAGTGCTAATGCATGGTCAAGACGTGCTTGCAATTGAGGCGATGGTCGGCCGTCATACTGCGCCACTCCGAGCACAACGATGGCATCAACTGCTGTTGCTTGATCACTTCGACCAACCCACCACACCTGCGCCACGTTGATGCACCCGTACACAAGAGAGATGATCAGGAGCAGGCCGACAACTCGTGCGAACCTGCTCACGGTTGCCTAGCCCTGGGCGCGAGCGAGTGCCGACTTGATGCGACGTAAAGATTCGTCACGGCCAAGCAACTCGATCGGTTCAAATAATGGTGGCCCCACACTTCGTCCCGTGATGGCAATACGCAATGGCCCTTGCAACTTGCCGAGTTTCACGTCGTGCTTCGTCCCCACAGTTTCAACTGCGGTCTTGAGCGATTCCGCATTCCATTCGCAAGTTGCGAGCGCAGTGGCAATCTCGGCCAGCGTTGGTGCTGCAAAGTCGGCACTAAAGGCTTTCGTGAAAGCGGCATCGTCCATGGGCGGCTCTACAAGAAACAAGAAGTCGACAAGGGCACACACTTCGGCCATCAC
>JBJOEQ010000045.1:0-8200 GCA_046049195.1 Actinomycetota bacterium
CAGGCGCTGCACCGAAGTTGTCGTTCCACGTTCCCGCAGCAGCCCACACCTCGTCGTATTGCAACAAGTCGGGATCAACGAACACTCGTAGTTGAGTGCTGTGACCAAAGGGAGGCACGCCACCAATTGGATAACCAGTTGCATCGCGTACCGCGTCGGCATCAACACGCGCACACTTTGCGCCGCCTGCAGCAGCGGCAAGTTTTTTCTCATCAAGCTGATTTGATCCGCTCACCAAAGCCATCACAATTTCGCTGTCAACCCCAAATACCAAACTCTTCACAATTTGGCCAACAGACACACCAATTGCGGCCGCAGCATCTGCCGCAGTCTTGGTGCCCTCGGGAAATCGCTTGGTGGTGATCTCGAGCCCACGTTCACGCGCTGCTTCCATCACTCGTAAAACATTTGGATGAATATCACTCATGCCACACTCCCGTTCATTAATTTATTAATGCATTGATCGAATCTGCAAGTCGATGATCGCGAGCAGTCACTGTCCGGCCCTTGTCGTGGCTGCATAAATGAATTTCAACAATGTTCCAAGAGTTAGACCAATCAGGGTGATGGTCCTGCTCTTCGGCGATTGCCGCAACTTTGGTCATGAACTCAAACGCTTCGGCGAAATTGGCAAATTCAAATTTGCGATACAGCGAATTATCTTTTTCTACCCAACCCAATGTCATGGGTTACTAGTTTGTCACTTCCGAATAAGCCGCATAACCGTTGCGCTCGAGATCGTCAGCCAACTCTGGCCCACCGCTCTTGACGATGCGACCCTTTGCCAAAATGTGCACAAAGTCTGGCTTGAGTTGCTCAAACATGCGGCTGTAATGGGTAATCACCAGCACGCCCAAATCTGACTCTTTAGTTGCATCTTCAACACGCTGAGCACAATCGCGAAGCGCATCGATGTCTAGACCAGAGTCGAGTTCGTCGATGATTGCAATGCGTGGTTGTAGTACTGCTAGTTGCAATGTCTCGTTGCGCTTCTTTTCGCCACCAGAAAAATCGACGTTGACAGCACGATGCACCAGCTCAGTGTCAAAACCAATGCGCGCTGCTTCTGTCGCGATTGTCTTTGTGAGGTCTGGCAGCGAGCCACTACGAGCCTTGAGTGCTTCGCTCAGCACGTCGTCGAGCTTGACACCAGGAACTTCAGTTGGATATTGCATCACCAAGTGCAACCCTGCTACTGCGCGCTCCCACGTTGCCATCGCAAGCACATCCTTGCCGTCGAGCAGTACCTGACCACCAGTGATCGTGTAACCCGGCTTGCCCATGATGGCCGCCGAAAGCGTTGACTTGCCCGCGCCGTTAGGACCCATCACTGCATGCACTTCACCTGACTTGATAGTGAGCGTGATGCCGTTAAGAATTTGTGTGTCGCCAACCGACACATGCAAGTCGCGAATCTCGAGCGTGGTCATTGTGCACTCTCCACTGTGATCATGACGTTGCCATCGACAACATTCGCTGCATAAACAGGCACCGCTTGTGTAGCGGGAAGCGTGTTGGGCATGCCGCTCACCAAACTAAACGCGCTTCCGTGCTTGAAACACTCGAGCTCTTTGGTGTCGCACAATACTTCGCCTTCAGACAGCGAGACATCTGCGTGGCTGCATTTGTCACCAATGGCATACACGTCGTCATCGATACGCACGACAGCAATGTTGCGACCCTCAACAGCGAACTTGCGAACCTGACCCGACGCGATGTCGGCGAGCGCACAGACATTGACAGCACTCATGCGTTGCTCCCCAACTTGGCAATTACTTTGGCGCGAATGCCCTCAATGAATTCTGATTTTGGAAGTCGTTCGATAACTTCGTCGAAGAATCCGAACACCACCAAGCGCTCAGCAATCTCTGGTGGCACTCCGCGGCTCTCCAAATAGAAACGCTGTTCGTCATCGATCGGGCCAACGGTTGATGCGTGGCTGCACTTGACATCGTTTGTCTCGATCTCGAGGTTTGGAACACTCTCGGCCCATGCGCCATGCGACAACGTGAGGTTGCGATTGGTTTGAAAAGCCTCGGTCTTCGTAGCGTTTTCTGAAATCTTGATGAGGCCTGTGTACACGCTCTTTGCCGTATCTTTCACTGCACCCTTAAACAACAAGTCGCTGCGTGTGCGCGGTGCTTCATGCACCTGCAATGTGCGAAAGTCGTGCATCTGTGTGCCATCTGCAAAATACAAAGCAGTTTGCTGAGCGTTTGCACCCTGACCAACCAGGCGCACTTCGGCACGCATGCGCGCATAGTCGCCACCGAGTGCCACGCTAAACACGCGCACATTGCTGTCGCGCTCGCCCACTGCAACCTGATTGCCGATCTGCCATGTCTTGTTGCCAAGCTCATTGATTGCTAGGTAAGTGACTCGCGCCGACTGTGCCGCATGTATCTCGACAACAGGCACGACGAGCGATGCAACACTGTCCGCAGACACAAAGCGTTCAACAACAGTGATCTCACTATTTTCGGCTGCATCGATAACAAGTCGTGGGTAGACAACCACGCCAGATTCATTAATAGTGTGCGTGATCACCACTGTGGTGGCGTGCACTTTGCCTTTTGCGATCTTGAGTGCCACAACGGCAGCGTTATCGGTGTTCATTTGTGCAAACACATCTGGCGCAGTCGTGATTGCTGCTCCCATTAGCGCCGATGCTTCCGAGCCCGCAAGCTGAACACCCTCGGCGTTCTCTACAGTCGTCGTTGCCGTGGCGCTGCGATAATGAGCAAGGTCGAGTTCACCTATGCGGCTATAGCGCCATACTTCTTCTTCGACTGTGGGGAGCGCGAGTGTTGTAGTCATAATTTGAGTTTTCTGGCTACTTCTTGTCTTTCTTGTCGCGGTTTTTTTTATCGCGATTTTTCTTTTTGTTTTTGCGCTTGTCGTTCATGTCGGCCACAACTTCACCGAATACTGCGTTAATGATCGACTCTGCTTCATCCAAAATTGCCGCTGCAGTGCCATCATCGAGGCTTGCAGGCGCTACCGGTGTTGCCGATGGAATTACCGAGCCGCGTTTCCACGCAACGTCGACCATGCGACGGTCATACTTTTCACATTCTTCAGGGCACCGCCATGGCGCGTCAGGGGCCAGATCGAGATTGCATTTGCGCACAGTGTCGCCGCTCGAATACGTGCGACTTTCAAAATGCTTGCATTCCGTCCGCATTGACATGTCTATAAACCTAAGGCGTGACTGAAACTCAGCCAACCGAGCCTTCCATTTGCAACTCAATCAGGCGGCTCCACTCAACTGCATATTCCATAGGCAACGTGCGAGTTACTGGTTCGATAAAGCCGTTAACCACCATGCCCATTGCCTGCTCTTGAGTGAGACCGCGGCTCATGAGGTAAAACAGCTGCTCATCAGCAATCTTTGAAACGGTTGCTTCGTGCCCAACCTGTGCGTCGCGCTCGCCTACTTCCATGTATGGGAAAGTCTTGCTCTCGGACTGTTCGTCCAAGATGAGTGCATCGCATTGCACGTGGCTCTTGCAGTTTGTTGCGCCTTCTTCGATGCGTACAAGACCGCGATAGGTGGTGATGCCACCATCTTTCGAAATTGACTTGGAAACAATCTTTGACGATGTCTCTGGTGCAGCGTGGATCATCTTTGCACCGGCATCTTGATGTTGGCCAGCACCTGCGTAGGCCACCGACAACACTTCGCCCGTTGCTTTTGGACCCATCAAGTACACGCTTGGGTATTTCATTGTCAATTTCGAACCAATGTTGCCGTCGATCCACTCCATATGGCCTTCGGTCTCAACGCGAGCGCGCTTAGTGACCAAGTTGTACACGTTTGGCGACCAGTTTTGAATGGTCGTGTACGTCACGTGAGCACTTGGCTTAACAATGATTTCGACAACTGCAGAGTGCAACGCGTTGTTGGTGTACACCGGAGCAGAGCAACCTTCGATGTAGTGAACTTTTGAACCTTCGTCAGCAATGATCAGCGTGCGCTCAAACTGGCCAGCCGAATCACTGTTGATGCGGAAGTACGCCTGCAATGGCATCTCGCACTCGACACCTGGTGGAACATAAATAAATGAACCGCCAGACCATACCGAAGTATTGAGTGCAGAAAACTTGTTGTCACCCATCGGGATAACTGAACCGAAATACTGCTTAACCAAATCTGGGTATTCGCGCAACGCGGTGTCCATGTCGCAAAACAAAATGCCTTGCTCTTCGAGCTCGATGCGATTGCGGTGATACACAACTTCACTGTCGTACTGCGATGTCACGCCGGCGAGATACTTGCGCTCCGCCTCTGGGATACCAAGTTTTTCGTAGGTTGCCTTCATCTGCTCTGGCAAGTCGTCCCACTCGTCGGTCTGCGCAGCAGCAGGCTTGAGGTAATAAAAAATGTCTTGAAAGTCGAGATCTGGCATGTTGACGTTGAACCACGGTGCCATCGGCTTCTTTTCAAATGTGGTGAGCGAACGCAAACGCAAATCGCGCATCCACTTTGGTTCACCCTTCCACCACGAAATCTGTTCGATCACTGACTTGTTGAGGCCCTTCTCAGGCGTAAAGGCATACTCAGCCTCATCGCTCCAGCCGAGTGAGTATTTGGTGAGATCGAGATCGAAACTAGTCATAAGTTTGAGCACCTTTTTAGTGGCGGATAATTAACACTACCGCCATAGTAACAATTCCTATGGCCCATGCAACAGTGGGGCTACAGGTAGCGTAACTAGTTCTCATGGAACGCTTTGGCCTCGTCGGCTTGCCCAATGCAGGCAAGTCATCTTTATATAACGCTTTGACCAACGGAGCGGCTTTGGCTGCCCCTTATCCGTTTGCGACCAAAGATCCAAACGTCGGTGTGGCAAAAGTCCTCGACCCTCGACTCGAAGCACTTGCCGAAATGTCGAAAACTCAGAACACCGTTTACGCAACTGTTGAAGTTGTTGACATCGGTGGTCTTGTTGAGGGTGCAAGCAAGGGCGAAGGTTTGGGCAACAAGTTTCTTGCCAACATTCGTGAAGTTGATGCAATCGTTTTTGTATTGCGTGCTTTTGAAGACGACGACATACCGGGCCCGTCAGATCCGCTCGAACACTTGCGCGTTGTCGAAATCGAGTTGGCACTCGCCGACCTCGAAACTGTCGAGACACGTTTGTCGCGCACACAAAAAGCTGCGCGCATGGATAAGAGTGTCACAGAAGAAATGGAAGCACTCGAGCGCGCGCAAGTTCACTTGGCTGACGGTCGTCCGCTCTATCGCGCCGGAATTTCTGAAGATGATCGCTTGTTGCTTGCGCCACACTTTTTGCTCACCACACGTCGCGTACTCGCTGTAGTCAACGTGGCAGAAGACAAACTCGACACGATTCCTGCGATGGAGGCTCTTGTGCGTGCCGAGTTGGCGCCACCAGGTAGTGCAAGTGCAAGCACCGTTGAAGTACTTGGCATGAGCGTGCAACTCGAAGCAGAAGCAGCACAGTTGGTTGGCCAAGATCGCATCGACATGCTCGAGGCATTGGGCCTAGGTGAAGGTGCGCTGCCGCGCATGGTGCGCTCTGCATATCACCTGCTCGGACTTCGCACCTATTTCACAACCGGCGAAAAAGAAACCCGTGCATGGACATTTAACGCAGGTGCAAAAGCTCCAGAGTGCGCCGGCAAGATTCACTCCGACTTACAACGCGGTTTTATTCGCGCCGACGTGATCGCGTGGGACGAATTGCTCGCCATTGGCTCTTGGAACAAGGCCAAAGAACTTGGCAAGATCCGTGTTGAAGGCAAAGACTATGAAGTCTGCGACGGACACGCTAGAAATTCGACACAATAGTTAGTAATACGCTTATCAAAATGAAGACTCAGCCGCTTCCCGCAGCTTGGCTGATGTGCGAGGGAAAAGTGCTTGCGAGTGCCGATATTGCCAACACGGCAAAGTCGCGTCGACGCGGTCTTATGGGTCAGACAAGCATCGATTCTGCACTTGTTATCTCACCGTGTAAATGGATTCACTCAATCGGTATGAAGTGCGCAATCGATGTGCTGTATCTCGACAACGAAGGACTGGTTATAAAAACCGAGCACCTCAAGCCAATGCGCGTTGCAGCACCTGTTGGACGATCAAAAACAATTGTCGAGCTGCCATCTGGATCAATTGAACGATTTGGCGTACGAGTTGGCAACCTAATCGAAGTGCGCAACGCATGAGCGGCACACTCACTCTTGTTGCCACACCAATTGGCAACCTCAGCGACATGTCGCAGCGAGCCATTGACACACTTGGTTCAGTAACTGTTGTTTGTTGCGAAGACACTCGACGCACAGGTTTGTTGTTGCAACACCTTGGCCACTCAGGCAAAAAATACATCGTCATCAACGAACATACCGAACACGACGCATGCGAACACGTAGTTGGATTGTTGCTCGATGACATTGATGTTGCGCTTGTGAGCGATGCCGGCACGCCAGGCATTAGCGACCCAGGCGAACGACTTGTCAAGGCAGCACTAAACGCGGGCATCAACGTTTCGGCAATACCTGGACCATCCGCTCTCACAATGGCACTCGTAATCAGCGGTTTACCCACTGCACGATTCGTCTTTGAAGGTTTCTTGCCGCGCAGTGGCAGCGACCGCTCTCGTCGCATCGATGATGTTGCAGCTGAGATGCGCACAGTCGTGTTGTACGAAGCACCACACCGTCTAGAAAAAACACTTGATGATCTCGAAACTGCTTGCGGCGCAATGCGCAGAGTTGTGATTGCTCGCGAACTCACTAAATTGCACGAAGAAATGTGGCGTGGCACCTTGCACGATGCAGTGAAATACGCGCAAACTACAGAACCACGCGGCGAATACGTGTTGATACTTGAAGGCGCAAAACCACCAGCGCCGCCAACCGACGATGAGATAAATGAAGCATTGCGAAATGAATTGAATTCTGGCTCTAGCAAGAAAGATGCTGCTGCAAAAGTTGCTGCCAAGTACGGCATTCAAAAGCGACACGTGTACGAACTAGCATTAATGCTCAAATAACCATTAAACCCGTGCGCAAGAATGCGCACGTTACATCAAAGGCACAAGCCCAATCTGTCGCGATTGCGCAACAAGAGTGTCGTTTGAATCCCAAATCTGTCCATCTTCTTCAAACATTCCACCTTGCACTACATGCGCGCTAAACACGCAACGCAATGGTCCAGGTGCAGGAATTGCGCGCACGTGCACAGTGAGTTCAACAGTTGGCACCCAACCAGCCACAGTCATGACCTGAAATACCGGTGGTGGAAATGAATCAGCGATGAGCAGCAAAGACAATGTGTCAATCGGGCGACTGTCTGCAAAGTTGACCCAACCACGCACAATGGTTTTTCCACTTTGCTCTCCGCGCGCAAAACCCGTGTCGTCGGGGTGAAGCCAAATATCGAGTTTGTCCATGAGTCCCATGCTGAACCCAGGGCCCGATGCAGGTCTTCGCGAACATTCGGTCATTGGTGGCAATTGTGGTGGAGCAATGTCAACGTGAAAAAGAGACGTGGATACTTCGCTGCGTCCCGCTGCTTCACCAAACGCTCCAATCACTCGCACCGCTTCTCGCCCACTTTGGTACATCGCAGCAGAAACAGTGCAAAACGTTTTGCCTCGTTTCACTACTTCTGTTTTAATTTGCACATCGCCTGGCGGCAATGGCGCCAAATAATGCGCTGTCACCGAGATCGGGTCTTGGCGTCGCGAAGCATTGCGCATTGCCGATGCAACGAGTGCCATCACATATCCACCGTTTGCATTGCTTCGAATGTCCCATCCAACGTGCACGACACCCGAATACTCACCGTTTTGTTGTTCGTGCACTTCAGTTGCTAAATCAAAGGCAAATGTCATCTGTTCAGACTATTAGTGTGGAGCCGTGACAAAGTTCAGTTCGACGACACCTATTTATTATGTGAATGCTCAGCCGCACCTTGGTCACGCTTACACTACGATCATTGCCGACGCGGTTTCGCGCTGGCATAGGTTGCTGGGCGACGACGTGCATTTGCTCACCGGCACCGACGAACACGGTCTCAAGATTCAACAAGCAGCAGACGCTAAAGGCGTGACTCCCCAAGCATTTGCCGACTCAATCGCGCCACTTTTCGAGCAAGCCTGGGAGCGACTCAACATCACCCACGACGACTTCATTCGTACAACCGAAAAGCGCCATGCCGTTGGAGTGCAAAAAC
>JBJOEQ010000046.1:0-3093 GCA_046049195.1 Actinomycetota bacterium
TACAACATGTACGGAGATCCGTTTTTAGAACAGCGTTTTTGGGGCGATTAAAACTTTCTAAAAACTGCGCGAGCTAGATAGTAGTTGCGCAAAACGTGTCGCCCTGCGGGAGCGACGCAGACAACTCGGGTGATGTGTCACCGTAAATTGCGGTGAGCATTCCCTTGACCATTCCGCGATCAACTGCGCAGATGACGGGGTGCTCGATAGCGACATCGCCAAATGGACAATGGTTGCTCACAATGCGCAACTGATTGTTGCGTTGATCGGTGTGCGCAGCAAAACCATGCGCGGTGAGTGCGTCGGCCACTGCTTGCAGTGCCGAGCGCAATGAGCGGTGCCCTGCGGAGATGTCGTCGCCTTTGAAACCTGCGGCCATTGCTGCGCCGTATTGCTGACCAACTTGTTCGGCCATGATCTCTGCATCTTTGGTTGGAAGCAGTGCGAGCGCTTTGCCTAATAGCGAAAGAACTAAATCTTCGCTGCGCACGGGAAACGTAAACTCGGCACCGTCACCAACAATGCGATAGCGCTTCGAAGGGCGACCAGCACCGCCGCCTTCAACGCGGTCGACGGCAACCTCGAGGTATCCGCCAGCAGCAAGCTTGTCGAGATGGTGTCGAGCGACGTTTGGGTGCACATCAAACTTGGCTGCAACTTGGGCTGCTGTTACGCCCGTCTCATAGTCGCGAGCAAAAAGGTAAACGGCGCGACGCGTTGGGTCACCAAAAGCAGATGTGATTGCTGACACGGTCGCAGTGAAAGAACCCGACGTGTGATTAGCCGATTTGCTTGGCACACAGGTATTGTACCTATGGCCGTAGTGCAAATTATGTTGCGCAACTTATTGGAGTCAAATGTCAGTATCACAACCCACCATTGACCAACTGATCGACGCTTTGCGCCCTGTACAGGACCCAGAGCTACACCGGTCCATTGTCGACTTGGGCATGGTGCGGGACGTCGTCATCGACAAAAAAGGCACGGTTGGGCTCACCGTGGTACTCACCATTGCGGGTTGCCCATTGCGCAACGAGATCCAGACTCGCGTCAATACTGCGTTGCGCGCACTTGATGGCGTAAGCGATGTCAATCTCAACTTCGGTGTGATGAACGATGAAGAGCGCGCAGCAGTGCGTCAGATGCTCAATGGCAATCCTGGTGCAACCGCAGGTTCTGCTCCGGCTCAAGGCCATGCAGAGGGTCGCACAATTTCGTTTGCGCAGCCGGGCTCAAAGACGCGTCCAATTTTGATTTCGTCGGGCAAAGGTGGCGTAGGCAAGAGCAGCGTCACTACAAATATTGCTGTTGCGATGGCCGCACTCGGATACAAAGTTGGCATTGTCGACGCCGACATTTATGGCTACTCGATTCCGCGCATGCTCGGCACCGATCGCGACCCAGTAGTGATCGACAACATGTTGCTTCCTCCAGAAGCATGGGGTGTGCGTTGCATCTCCATTGGTTACTTTGTTCCTGAAGGCCAGGCAGTTGTATGGCGCGGACCAATGTTGCACAAAGCGCTCGAGCAGTTTTTGACAGATGTGTTTTGGGACGAACCAGACTTCTTGTTTATTGACATGCCACCGGGCACGGGCGACATTGCTTTGAGCCTGAGCCAATATTTGCCACGAGCAGAAGTACTCGTGGTCACAACGCCACAAGAGGCTGCACAAAAAGTAGCGCGTCTTTCAGCCGCAATGGCGGTCAAAGTCAATTTGCCGGTGCGTGGCATTATTGAAAACATGTCGTGGTTTACGGGCGATGACGGCAAGCGCTACGAACTCTTTGGCAAAGGTGGCGGGCAAATCTTGGCTGACGAACTCAATGTTCCATTGCTCGCACAGATTCCGCTGCTCAATGCATTGCGCGAAGGTGGCGATGATGGTCGCCCAATTGCTGCTGTTGCACCAGACAGCGAAGTTGGAAAGGCGTTTTTTGCAATCGCCAAGTACATCGCAGAAGACATGAAGCCAAAGAAAATTTTCAGTGCAGCACTGAAAGTGAATTAGACTCTCTTCTTATGGAAATTCGCATTGGTATTATTCAATCTGTACGAGAAATTTCGCTTGAGATAGATGATGAAAAGGCTCAGTCCAATTTCAAAGCCGCATCTGAGGCAGCGCTCGCCGGCAAGACCGAGACGTTGACTGTTGTGGACAGCCGTGGACGCGAAATCATGGTGGCTGCAAGCAAGATTGCCTATGTCGAATTTGGTGCCCCTGAGGGAGCGCGCAAAATGGGTTTTGGTAGCTGACACTTTCGTTTGACTGAAGTGCGACAGAATAAGACTGTCCTATGCCAACCCTGATCGAACTAGCCCACGAGCACACAGAGCTCGAGCAGGGCGCTGTCGAGCATCTTGCGGCATTGGTCTCTGAATGGGGAATGCTGGCCGACTTTTGTTTTGCCGACATGTTGCTCTACATACCAGTTGACAAAGATCGCTGGCTCATCAGTGCTCAGGTGCGTGCGGCAACTGGGCAGACTCTGTATCACTCTGACTATGTAGATACGTGGGCGAGTGACACGGAGCGAATTTTGCTCGACAAGTGCATCAAAACAAATGGCACGGTGCAAGGCGAGATATTTGTTCAGGCAATTAACGGATCGGCCAACATGTTGGCGATTCCTGTGCGCTATGAAGAGCGAATCATCGCAGTGTTATCGCGTGAGTGGGTAGTTGACAATGCGCGTCGACCTGGGCAACTTGAAACTACATACGCCGACATCTTCTCAAAGTTTGCCGAGATGGTGGGGCAAGGTTTGTTTCCTTTTGAAGGCAGAGTGGCCGACGCAAGTGTTGCGCCGCGAGTGGGTGACGGAGTGATTGTGCTGGACGCTGCCACACGCGTGCGGTACGCATCACCAAACGCGATGTCAGCATTGCATCGAGTTGGTGTGAGTGCCAATGCGATCGGGCAAACACTGGCCGAACTTGGGGTGGCAGAGACCGCGGCGCGCAATGCGTACGAGCGCAAAGAGCCAGTGATTGAGGAAATAGAGCAAACGTCAGAGGTGACGCTGCTGACGCGAAGTATCCCGCTATTACGACAAGTCGGTGTTGATGGTGATGTCGAAGTAACCGGTGGC
>JBJOEQ010000047.1:0-4093 GCA_046049195.1 Actinomycetota bacterium
AACAGGTACACGGGGTGCCTCCTGCGTTGAGTGAATTTGCTTCTGATGCGCCAAGAGAGTTTGAAGCGATTGTTGCCAAGTGCATGGCCAAATCAGCAGAACGTCGATATGCAAATGCAAATGCACTGCGCGATGACTTGCGCAGGTTTAGCGCGGGCGAGGAAGTAGTTGCTCTCACTGATGTGCAAGGTCGCAAGACACAATCTCAATCGACAGACACCATGGCGATACCTGTTGTTGCCAACACGCCAGAACCGACTGACGATGAAAATTTGTATGAAGATTTGTATGACGATTTTGCTCCTCGTCGAACAGCGTCCTACATATTTGGTGCAGTGTTCACCGCCATCATCTTGCTTGCAGCAGGAGTTTTCATCTACCGAACTATTGATCGCGGTTCTGCCACTTCGCTCACGATTCCTGACGTCACCAACCGCACCCAGGCTGAAGCAAGCCAATTGCTGCTCGACATGGGGCTCACGCCAATACCCAATGCAGTGATTAATGATGCAGTTGGTGATGACATTGTGTACGCCCAAGACCCACCAGCAACCGCCACTGGTCAGCAGGGTGATGTTGTGACCATCACCTATAACCCCGCGAAGCAACTGCAAACCGTTCCCCCTATTCAAGGTCTGTCTGTCGAGAGTGCCACACAGTTACTTGCTCCGCTTGGTTTGCAGTTGGTGATCTTCGAGGTTCGCAATGATCCACTTGTGCCGTTGAATCAGATCATTACCCAAGACCCATTGGCAAATGAGCAGGTTCGTTCTGGTTCTCAAATTTCGGTTGTTGTGTCTGGCGGTACGGGCGGCAACAACATTCCAAATATTGAAGGCCAAGTTTCTTCAGCAGCCGAACAGTTGCTCAAAAGTTCGCCATACAACTTCGTTGTCACCATCACTGCCGAACCGAGCACAACAGTAGAAAAGGGGCGAGCGATTCGTACCGACCCGGTAATTGGCACACCGCTTCCTGCTGGTTCGCCAATTGCACTGATCGTTTCAAGTGGTTCGCCAACCGTTGTCGTACCCGACGTAACAGGTAACACCGAAGGCGAAGCACAGACCGCAATCAATGCGGCTGGTTTAATCACTGAAATTAAATATCAAAACGTGCCTGCTGGTGATGCGAACGATGGTCGGGTTATTTCTCAAAGTCGCGAAGCACAGTCTGCGGTTGCTCCTGGCACCAAAGTCACACTGGTTATCGGAAAATCAACAACGCCATAATTTCAAATCAACTTCGCCTAGTTTATTGCGCTTTTTGCCTTCTCCACAAACACTTTGAGCAAGTCGTGACCAAGCGTTGTCAAGATACTTTCCGGATGGAACTGTACGCCTTCGACATCCAGTGTGCGGTGTCGTACGCCCATAATCATTCCGTCAGAAGTTTGAGCAGTTACCACCAACTCGGATGGCAATGATTCGCGCTCAATGATGAGGGAGTGATATCGGGTAGCAGTGATTGGTGAAGGCGAACCAACAAAGATTCCTTCACCGGTGTGATGCACCTCAGATGTTTTGCCATGCAGAAGTTCTGGTGCACTCACAACTTTTGCTCCATACACATGACCAATAGCTTGATGTCCTAAACACACACCAAGAACCGGCACCACCCCAGCAAAAGCCACAATCACATCACACAACACACCGGAGTTTTCGGGGCGTCCTGGTCCTGGCGACAACAACAGAGCATCTGGCTTCACGGCAATGAGTTCGGCAACGCTTGATGCATCATTGCGCACCACGATTGGATCAGCGCCAAGCTCGCCAAGATATTGCACCAGGTTGTAGGTGAAACTGTCGTAGTTATCGAGCACAAGTATGCGAGCCACCCCGTAATACTGGCAGCCGATCGGGCGAGGCGAAACCTCATTTACGATCTACACTGGAAAACTCATGGCACCTTCAAAACGACGCACCGGTGGTCGCACCACACCAAAAGGCACTAAGCCTGGTCATTTGCACCAAACTCATCGCTTAGACAACGCAGACCCAACATCGGTCCACGGCAACACCATCGCCGAGGCATCATCGCGATATACACCGCCTGTTGCCCGTGAAACCAAGGTCAGTCCGCAGTGGGTTCCAGTGTTGATGTTTACACTGCTCGGCCTCGGCGCCCTCATTATCTTGTGTTACTACCTCGGCTTCGTGCCTGGTGGTCGCAACAATTGGTATTTGTTTGCTGGCCTCACTGGTGTTTTGGGTGGCTTATTTACTGCCACCAAATATCACTAGTTTTTCACTCACTCAATTGGTGCAACAAAATCCATGTCTTCAAGACAATGCCGCGGTGGCGGTGGGTCTTGATCGGGTGCCATCACCATTCGTAATTCAACACCGCATACTCCGCAGCGATAGCGCACGTTAATACGGCGCATCTCTCCTGCTGGAGGTGGTTCAGGAAGTGTTGAGGTCATGCTCTTCAACATGCCAAGACCAAATTTCCAGATGCCACGAAAGAGCACAACACCCAAAAGGAACCAGATTACGGTTCCGAACGACATGGTGTCTGACTGTTTCTTTGAAACGTCTTAGAGACGTTCGATGATGGTGGCATTGGCCATGCCGCCACCTTCACACATTGTTTGCAAACCGTAGCGACCACCGGTGCGCTCGAGTTCATTCAACAATGTTGTCATGAGGCGTGCGCCAGATGCACCCAATGGGTGACCGAGTGCAATTGCTCCACCGTTGACATTGACCTTGCTCATGTCTGGGTGCAATTCTTTTTCCCATGCCAATACAACCGAAGCAAATGCTTCGTTGATTTCCACCAAGTCGATGTCGTCCATAGTGAGGCCGGCACGCTCGAGCACTTTTTTGGTTGCAGGAATTGGTGCTGTCAACATGTACCGAGGATCTTCAGCAGCCATTGCGAAGTTGACGAAACGAGCACGTGGGGTTAAGCCCAACTTCTTTGCGCGCTCTTCGCTCATGATCAACAATCCGGCAGCGCCGTCGGTGATTTGTGACGAGTTGCCTGCGGTAACGCGGCCACCCTCTTCGACAGGTTTGAATGCTGGCTTCAATGAAGCAAGTTTTTCAATCGTTGTCTCGCGAATACCTTCGTCTTGCGTCACCATGTTGCCATCGGCGCCCATGACTGGATGAATCTGACCTTGGAAACGACCTTCGCGTGTTGCGCGTGCAGCAAGCTCTTGTGAACGAGCACCAAATGCGTCCATGTCTTCGCGAGTGATGTTCCACTTATCAGCAATCATCTCGGCCGAGATGCCTTGACCGACCAAACCACCAACTGATTCGTAACGGGCTTGTACTCGTGGACCAAATGGAAAACCAAATGTGCGATCAGACAACGATGCACCCATTGGTACTCGCGACATCACTTCAACACCAGATGCAACAACGATGTCGTATGCACCGGCCATAACGCCTTGCGCTGCAAAGTGTGCGGCTTGCTGGCTCGAACCACATTGACGATCGACTGTTGTGCCAGGAACACTGTCTGGCCAACCTGCGGCCAAAACTGCGTTGCGAGCAACGTTGAGACTCTGTTCGCCAACCTGCATTACACAACCCATAACCACATCATCGATGGTTGCTGGGTCGACACCGTTGCGCTCGACGAGTGTCTTCATGACCTCGGCTGCGAGATCGACTGGGTGCCAATCTTTTAATTTGCCATTTCGCTTGCCACCTGGGCTTCGAAGTGCATCAACAATCACCGCTGTAATCATGATCTGCTCGCTTTCATTTACACGATTGTGCTTTTTTCCAACGATATCTAGTGGAGACGATGGGACTCGAACCCACGACCCCCTGCTTGCAAAGCAGGTGCTCTAGCCAACTGAGCTACGTCCCCTTATTACGGTTCTTTAGGTTACAGGGCAAAGACTGCAGTCCCATAATGCAACTGTCTGTAGAAAAGGTGATTTACGCCTTTACGCCTTTACGCCTTTGCACGGGTGAGGCGCAGGAGGGGATCTGCAATCCGTAGTGCATTGTCGGCGAATCGCATCACCCTGCCGGCAGCACCAGGTGTTGTGGAATCGATGAGATTGCCCATCACCGCAAGCGTGATGTCGGCAGCCACTTGCGACCCAACAGCAACTCGAAGCCCTGGC
>JBJOEQ010000048.1:0-28955 GCA_046049195.1 Actinomycetota bacterium
AGGGCACCTTCGAATGGTTTGACCACACCTATCCAACTGCGCACACGGAGCAATGCGACTTGTTTCGGACCAAGTGACGAACACAGTGATGGACCAAAAGTTTCACGGAGCACTGAGAGACGCTTGTCGCTGAATGAACCAACACATACTTTGTCGAGCACATGGGGTGGTCGTAGAGCATTGATCAATGGCGGGAGAGCAGCGTCTGATTTGCAGTCAATGTTGATGCGAGCCTCTGGCCATGCGTCAAAAATGTCTTGCAACAGTGGGATTGGCTCAGTGCCGTTGACTCGGGCATTGCGTACTTCCGAATAATCAAGTTCACTAATCTTGCCCGCAACACCACAAGTGCGTAAAAGATCGTCGTCATGAAAAGCCAGGAGCACACCGTCACGAGTGGCATGCACATCGGTCTCGAGGTATGTGTAGCCAAGTTCAATTGCTTTTGCAAAAGCTGGCATGGTGTTTTCGGGTGCGTCACTCGCACCACCACGATGGGCAAATGCAATCGGGAGTTGCGTTTCTAGAAATGGATGCGACACGAACGTACTTTAAATACTTCTGCCAGCGGCTGCCCAGTATTCGTCTTTCAAGAGACGTTTATACAGTTTGCCTGTGGGATGGCGTGGTAGCTCGGTTCTAAAATCAACTGACTTAGGACATTTGAACGAAGCGAGACTCGCTTTGCAGTGTTCGATGAGAATGCGTTCGAGATTTTTGGCATCTTCGGGTGTCGCGGGCATCACTGTGGGTTGCACCACAGCCTTAACTTCTTCACCAAACTCGTCGTTGGGGATTCCGAATACGGCAACATCGATCACGTCTGGGTGAGATACCAAAATGTTCTCTGCTTCTTGAGGGTAGATGTTGACACCACCAGCGATGATCATGAAAGCCTTGCGATCGGTCAGATACAGAAATTTTTCATCATCTAAATAACCGATATCGCCAAGTGTTGACCAGCCCCTGCCAAGCGAATCTTTAGATGCTTGGGTTTTCTCGGGGTCATTGTGATATTCGAATTTGGCGGCACTTTCAAAATATATGGTGCCTGTTTGACCGATCTCCAGTTCGTTGCCATCGTCATCCAGAATATGAATGACTCCCTGCAGCGATTGACCAACCGTTCCAGGGTGGGCAAGCCATTGTTCGGAGTTGCAGTACACAAACCCGTTGCCTTCACTACCTGCATAATATTCGTGGACGATTGGGCCAAGCCACGCAATGGTCTGCTGTTTAATGTCAATTGGGCATGGAGCAGCGGCATGAAAAATGTGTGTCAGTGATTTGGTTTTGTACTTTGTACGTACATCGGTGGGAAGTTTGAGCAGACGAACGAACATTGTTGGCACAGTCTGTGAGTGAGTTACGTCGTACTTCTCGATTAACTTCAAATATTCTTCGGCATCAAAATGCTCCATGATGATTGTTGTGCCACCTACGCGGTGCACTGCCATGTTCCAGCGCAGAGGTGCTGCGTGGTACAGCGGTGCTGGCGAAAGGTAGATCGTGCTGTCGTTCATCGCAAACAGGAATTGTCCAAGTGATGTGACGCCATTTGGCGATCCGAGCGGAAGTTTGCCGAGATTGAGTGCGACGCCTTTTGGACGACCAGTGGTTCCACTCGAATACAACATGTCTGAACCATCCACTCGATCGGTGAGCGGCAATATGGATTGCTGGGAAACTACGTCTTCGTAGCTATCAAATTGGTCAATAGTGCCATCGAGCATCAAACGAAGCGCTGCATTGGGTATTGCATCTGCAATTTCAGCAGCCTGGTCGGCTTTGTACTTGCTTGTGATGAAGGCCTTGGCGTTGCAATCGTTGATGATGTAAGTCAACTCATCAGAGGTGAGACGACTCGAACACGCGGTATAGATAAGTCCTGCATAGTGACAACCCCAGATGACTTCGAAATAACGCGGATGATTCTCAAGACAAATTGCGATGTGGTCGCCGGGACGCAAACCATGTTGAAAGAGCAGTTGGCTGAGACGATTGGCAGCCTCGTCGAGTTCTTTATAGGTAATGACTTGCGACGTCGAAGCCATGATGACAGCGGGCTTGTCTGGGGTGACGGTTGCGATCTGTCCAGGAAACATAGCCAAAAGTTAGCCCAAAAATTGATACGTCAAGCAATTCTGGATCCGAAATCTACAAGACCAATACAACGTAAAGTGTCTGGGTTTAGTAGATTTGCTGTGTACTAAAAAATTATAAAAGGAGCGCATATGTCGACAGCACAGATACAGACGTTGGCGGATGAGCAGCAAATAGATGATGCGGTAACGGCGTTACTTGATGCATTTCCTCCACGCCAAACAAAAGCGGAAATCTTTTTGGGTGAGCAATACGATCGCGGTTTGGCTTGGGTGCATTTCCCCGTCGGCGCTGGTGGTCTTGGTTTGTCGCCTAAGCATCAGAAAATCGTGAGCGAAAGATTGTCGGCAGCTGGAAGCCCGAATCCATACGCGCGGAATCCGATTGGATACGGAATGTGCGGACCAACCGTTGTCGAGTGGGGAACTCCAGAACAGCGAACTAAATACTTGAGACCATTGTTCACAGGTGAAGAAATTTGGTGTCAGTTGTTTTCAGAACCAGGTTCAGGATCAGATTTTGCAGGCCTCTCGGCGAAGGCAATCCGCGATGGTGACGAATGGTTAGTCAACGGACAAAAAGTCTGGACAACATTGGCCCATCTTTCAAAGTGGGGCTTGTTGGTGGTGCGCACAGATCCGGAAGCTGTCAAGCACGCTGGCATGACCGCAGTAGTGGTGGATATGCACGCACCAGGAGTTGAGGTTCGCCCATTGCGCCAGATGACCGGCGAAGCCGAATTCAACGAGGTGTATTTCACTGATGTTCGTGTTCCGGTCTCGGAGACACTTGGCGGGCCGGGCGACGGATGGCGCGTGAGTTTGACAACACTGATGAATGAGCGCGTTGCAATTGGTGGTGCAATTCCTCCTAAGGCGTCTGGTCCAATTCGTGAAGCAATGAAGATTTGGGAAAAGATGCCAGATGATCAACGAGATGCTGCAACTCGAGACAAACTCACCCAGTTGTGGATACGCGCTGAAGTACTTCGACTAACAAATATTCGCGCTGGACAAAACAGAAAACTTGGAGTGCCCGGTCCTGAAGGTTCAATTGGCAAGATGGCTAGTGCCGATCTGAATAAGCAGACTTATGAGTTCTGCATTGAACTGATGGGCGCGCACGGCATGTTGTACGGCTCTTATGCAATGGTGAGACCGGAAACGGCGATGAGTTTTGATTCTGTTCCTAAAGCATTCTTGCGTGCTCGCGCCAACAGCATTGAGGGCGGAACTTCCGAAGTTATGAAAAACATTCTGGGTGAGCGCATGCTCGGACTTCCAGGCGACGTGCGCGTCGATCGTGAAATTGCGTGGAGCAAAGTGCCTCGCAACTAGTGCAAAGTGCCTCGCAACTAGAACAAAGTGCGGCGCAACTAATTCGTAAGTTGTTGCAGCACGGTGCTAGCGCTTACTGAACGGTCATCGAGGTGCTGACCCGTCAAAAAGTTGCCACCAATTATGACCGTAGATGCTTGCTCGATTGCATGCTGGAGTTGTCGAATGTTTCTTGGTGGTGGGAAATATTCGTCTTCAGTAGTGAGCCGAACCTCTTCAACTCCTAAACGGGGAGCGAGCTTGTTGACTACAGCGAGTACGAGTTCTTCTGGTGCTGATGCCCCTGCAGTGACGCCAACTGTTCCTACAAGGCCTTCAGGAATTTCGTCAGCAGAGTTGATGCGCAAGACGGTTTTACAGTTCATCGACTTGCCTAGTTTTTCGAGAGCAAGAGTATTAGATGAATTGGCAGAGCCGATGATAATGATGGCATCGCACTTCTCTGCGATGTGCATGAGAGCGGTTTGACGGTTGGTGGTCGCAAAACACAGATCACTCTTGCCAGGTTGCCAAACTTGTGGGAAACGAATTTTGACTGCTTGCGCCACCTCTTGCCAATCGCGATGCGAAAGTGTTGTTTGTGCCAGTAGTGCTAACGGTTCGTTTGTGTCGGGCAGCAAAGCAACATCTTCAATTTTCTCGACTCGTGTGGTGGCATGTGGTGCAACCGCCATGGTGCCGACGGCCTCTTCGTGGCCTTCATGGCCGATATAAATGATTTTGTATCCCTTGTTTGAGCGAACGCGTAGTTCGTGGTGAACCTTGGTCACAAGCGGGCAGACAGAGTCGACCACATAGCCACCACGACTGATTGCGTTGGATACCACCTCGGGAGCAGAGCCGTGTGCCGACAACATGATTGGGCTCCCAACAGGGATGGCATCAATATCATCGACGAAGATGACACCCTGTGCGATGAATCGATCGACAACAGACTTGTTGTGCACGATCTCGTGAAAGCAATACACGGGAGCAGGAAACGTACGAACCATCCACGAAAGGGCCTTGATAGCCATCTCGACTCCAGCACAAAAGCCGCGAGGAGCAGCGAGAAGAACTCGTTCAACTTGCGATGTATTCGTCACGCTCACAGATTCACTTTAGTGCTCATCGTTCTCGCGCAAACCGCTTGTACAATGCGAATGTGACTGAACGATTGCCAACCGTAGTGATCGTCGGACGACCCAATGTGGGTAAGAGCACTCTCTTCAATAGGTTTTTGGGCGCTCAGGTTGCAATTGTCGAGGATCAACCGGGAATTACTCGTGACCGTTTTGAGCGAGATGTCGAGTGGATTGGCAAGAAATTCAGTGTGGTTGATACGGGTGGATGGATGCCAGGTGGCTCCGAACTCGACACCAAAGTGAGCCGCCAAGTAGAGGAGGCCGCTCGGGCTGCCGACCTCGTGCTGTTTGTGGTTGATACATGGGTTGGGGTAACTCATGACGATGAACTCATTGCCGCTTGGCTGAGAAAGACTGACCGTCCAGTCCTTGTTGTGTCCAACAAGATTGACTCAGAGCGTCGTGAGACAGATCGCTGGGATTTTCTTTCCCTCGGTTTTGGCGAACCAATTGCAGTGTCTGCACTGCACGGTCGTAAATCGGGTGATTTGCTGGATGCGATTCTTGAGCGTGTTGAGGCGCTCGACATGGAGCCAGAGCCAGAGCTTGGCGATGCCATCCGTGCTCCGGGTATTCCTCGCGTGTCAATTGTTGGTCGTCCAAACGTTGGCAAGAGCACTCTTTTCAATCGCTTGGTAGGCGAAGATCGTTCAATTACTCACGACATGCCAGGGACCACGCGCGATGCGATCGACACACAGGTCGATACCGAAGATGGGCCAATGGTCTTTGTCGATACCGCCGGAATGCGTCGTAAAAGCAAGGTTGATGAATCGGCAGAGTATTACTCGTTCGTGCGCGCACTGCGTGCTGTTGATGAATCAGACGTTGCCTTGCTGGTGATTGACGCGCATGACGGCATCACGAGCCAAGACCAACGGTTGGCCGAGCGCATTGATGCCGCAGGTTGTCCGGTCATTGTGATCCTCAACAAGTGGGAAACGCTCGACGCCGAGGGACGCGAACATATCGACAACGAAATGACTCGCAAGTTGTATTTCATTGGAGATGCACCAGTGCTCAAGGTTTCTGCATTGACTGGTAAAGGCGTGCATCGCTTGCTACCAATCTTGCAAGAGTGCATTGTGCACTATCACAAACGCGTTCCTACCCGTGATGTCAACAAGGTGATGGCCGAAGCGCAACAAAAACAACCAGCGGGCAGCGGTGCTCGAGTGTTGTACGCACTGCAGGGTGCAACTGATCCTCCAACGTTTACATTGTTCGTCAATCGCGAGTTGCCTGCTCCTTATTTGCGCTATCTCGAGCGTTGCATTCGTGAGAAGTTTGAATTTGGTTCAACTCCAATCAAGATGCGTGTCCGCAAACGCTCAGAGTAAAAGCATGCCCTGGTGTGAAGAGTGTTCGAAGTATTTGGCGCCTAGCGCAATGCTGGCAGATGGTAGTTGCCCCAAATGTTTGAAACCGATTGCAGAAATCAATATAAATGGTGGGCTCACCGCTAAAACGATCAATATTAAAAAACTCGCACAGAGTTCTGCTGACGAGGATGTTTCCGTGCCGTGGCACTTCAAGCTGCTCGTTGGCGCACTGATTGTTTATTTGTCGTGGAGAGTTATAGATCTCTTTCGCTAGGGTAAGTTGCCAAGATGCGGGCTGTAGCGCAGCTTGGTTAGCGTGCTTGTCTGGGGGACAAGAGGTCGCGGGTTCAAATCCCGCCAGCCCGACTAGAAAGCGTTTCCGGTTTAACTAGTTGGGATTAGTTGTTTGACGCATAGCCAACCATTGATAGCGAGATTGCTGCCAGCACTAGTCCGATGATTTGGCTCTTGTGTAATTTTTCTTTGTCCAGTGTGACAGCAAGTCCAACGGTGGAAACTGGATAGAGCGCGGTGATCACTCCAACAAGCGAGAGCAAACCGCCATGGATGGCTAGTAGGTACAGAGCATTAGCGGTCGTGTCCAGCAAACCAGAAAGTATTGCCAGTGGTAAGACGGATCGAGCAACATGGATGCGTCCCGAGGCGAAATACGCAACGAGAGCAACAGTTGGCACGCTGACCATTCGTTGCCCAAGTAGTGGCCACAAACCTGCATCTTCGGACGTTTGAGCGAGACAAACAAAGATGACTCCGAACCCGAGACCGGAAATAAACGCGAAAATAATTGCGCGCAGGGGAGTAGGTAGGTCGTGATGACCGAGTGCATCCCCCACAAGGGCTACTGCAATTGCTGCTGCAGCCATTCCGAAGTATGCGATTTGAGCAGGACGTTCGCCTTGAATCAAACCCACAACAACTGGGCTACACATACCAACGATTGCCGATATTGGTGCAACGACGGTCATGGATCCAAGAGACATCGCTTGATAAAAAGCTACGAGCGCAATTGCGCCACCGGCACCAGCGAAACCACTCCACCACCAGTCGTGGGTACTCATCACCGGAGTGTTGCCAAAAGTAATGACAATTGCGAGCAGGATAAGCGCAACGAATTGTCCGAGAAAAGTAACCGCTGCAGCTTTGGATACCTTTGAAGCGCGTCCACCGCAATAGTCAGCGACTCCGTACAACAACGCCGCACCACACGCCCAAACAAGAACCATGCACATCAGTATGGCGGTTACGCCGTAACCTTCAGGCGTCAGTTAGAGCATTTGTAGAAACGTTCATTAACTAAAAAATAAGGTGGTGTTGAGTGCGTGGTTTAGGGACATTGATCAACACACTGACGGTTCTTGTTGGCGGTGGACTTGGATTAGTTATTGGGCATCGAATTCCCGAACGAATTCGAGTCTTGGTGGTGCAGGTGATTGGGTTGGTGACGCTTGCACTTGGACTGAGTGATGTCATCAAGACCCACAACATGGTTTTTCCACTACTGGGAATGGTGTTAGGCGGCATAATCGGTGAGTGGATCCGTATTGAAGATCGCCTCGTTCAGGTTGGGGAAGTGCTGAAAAAAAGGTTTGCTTCTCACAGCACGGATAATCGCTTCGTAACTGGATTTGTTACTGCTTCGCTGCTGTTTTGCATTGGGCCATTAACCATCTTGGGAGCAATAGAAGACGCCAGTGGAAAAACCCCACAGTTGTACATCATCAAAGGAAGCCTCGACGGTTTCATGACCGTAATTTTTGCTGCTCTGTATGGAGTTGGCGCCATATTTAGTGCCGTCAGTGTGTTTGTGGTGCAAGGAACATTGACTCTGTTTGGTACGCGTCTTGATTTGTTATTGGACGAGCGAATGCGCACAGAGCTATTTGCTGCTGGTGGGTTAGCGGTGATGGCAATTGGACTTAATTTGCTGGAGATCAAGAAGATCAGGCTTGGTTCATTGCTTCCGGGTTTGATAATCACGCCATTGCTGGTCTGGATATTTGCAACACCGGGTGGTCTCTGGTCTTAAGTTGGACTAATTTTTAGTTCATGTGTGGAAGATTTGTGCGCAAGACAAGTGCGTTAGCGATCTCTGATATTTTTTCGTGTTCTCTTGATACAGATGAATTGCCGATCAGTTTCAATGTTGCGCCAACCAGCCGTGTTTTGGGGATTGTGAATTCGATGGGTGGGTCATCAGTTGTCAGTTTTTCTTGGGGACTGGTTCCTCGCTGGGCGCCCGATGCATCGCGCGCAGCGAGTCTTATTAATGCGCGCATTGAAACTGTGGCCGAGAAGCCATCGTTCCGTGATTTAGTAGCGCAACATCGTTGTGTGCTTCCGATGGATGGCTACTTCGAGTGGAAAGAGCAATTACGTCATGACGCAATGAAGCCGATCAAGCAACCGTATTATTTCTCTGCCCACAGTCAGTCGCGTTATTCACACCAAGGAGTTCTCGCTGTGGCGGGATTGTGGACTGTGTGGAAAGACCCAAATCAGTCGGACGGTCAAGTTGTGCAAACTGCGGTTGCACTAACAACCGATGCAAATGACATGGTGAGCCAGGTACATCATCGAATGCCGGTGTTGCTGGATCGTTCTGGAGTAGCAAATTGGCTAGACGATAAAAATATCAACCCGCTTGCTCAAATACAGGTCGTTGATAATGAAGCACTTGTGGTGTGTGCGGTAAGTACAAAAGTTAATAGTTCGCGCAATAACGGAAGTGAATTGATTGAGCCAATCGATTTGATACAGACAGAATTATTGGGTGAACTTAAATTGTTTTGAGAATTGCAGCAATCGTTAGAGCCTGTGCTGCAAGTTCTGTCGGGTCAACATGTGATGCTGCTTGATCGAACGAGAGGTCGGACATGGTGTCGGCTGGAATGACGTGCAGATGGCAGTGTGGAACTTCAAAACCGGCGATGATCAACCCGACCCTTTTGCAGTTATAGATCTGCTTTTGAGCGTTTCCAATGTTTTTTGCCACTTGCATGAGGTGATCAGACGTGGCTTTCGGTAGATCCGTCCATTGATCAATTTCTTCGATCGGAACCACCAACGTATGACCTGTTGAGATGGGATTGATTGTCAAGAACGCAACGCAGATCTCATCTTTGTACACGAAATGGCCAGGTATCTCTCCGCGAATAATGCGGGTAAACAGTGTGGGCATAGCGAAGATTGTAGTGTCGGAGATCGTGAGCACTGAAAAGCCAAGTCTAACTTCTGGAATGTGGTCTATTCCGAATGTAATTACGTTGGCTCGACTCTGTATGTTGCCAGTTTTTTTATATGTGCTGTTTGCGCGAGATAATCGCGCGGGCGCCGCATGGTTGTTGGGTGCCATTTCGTACACCGATTGGATCGATGGCTGGGTGGCTCGAAAACTCAATCAGACTTCAGTCTTCGGATCGGTGTTTGATCCGTTTGTGGATCGCATGTTGTTCATTGTGGCAACGTTGGGCGTGATGATCGATGGAGGAGTGCCAAGTTGGTTCTGTATTGCGATTCTTGTTCGCGAGATCGCGGTCGGCGGTGCCATGGTGGTGGCAACCCTGTTCGGTATGCAGCGATTTGCGGTCAGTTATTGGGGCAAGTGGTACACGCTGTTCTTGATGACGTCGGTGCCATTGCTGTTATTGGGATCCAGTTCATCCGGGCTCGCCAATGGAGCAACCGCATTGGGATGGATAATGGCTGTGCCTGGCCTTGCCTTGAGTTATTACACGGCTGTTATGTATGTGCCCATGATTCGGGCAAACCTGCGTGCAGGGCGAGTTGGCTGAAGGCTACGGTAGGGGTATGGCCTACACATTTTGCAACTCATGTGGTCATCGAAATCCACCAGAATCCACATTTTGTTCCGCCTGCGGCACTGTGCTTGACCATCCGAGCGAGCACACAATAGTTTTGGCCAAAGTTGATCCACTGCAGGATGCACCAGGTGATCAGGACAATGTGCAAGTGCTGTTGAGTGAGATTCGCGGAAATCAGAATGCTCACGGGTTGTTGGTGATGCGCTCGGGCGAGCGTTCGGGTGAACGGTTTTCTTTGACGCTTGATCGTGTCGAAATTGGTCGAAACCCAGAATGCACTGTATGTCTTGACGATGTCACGGTTTCTCGTCGGCATGCCGAGTTGCGGCTTGGAAGTAATGGCTATGTGATGACCGATATGGGTTCGCTTAATGGCACGTACGTCAATCAGGAGCGGGTCGAGGAGATGCTGTTGCAGAATGGTGACGAATTACAGGTTGGTAAGTATCGAATGGTGTTTTTCGACGGCGCTAGTAACTCTTAAATACTGCTTTTTTGATTTCGCGAGATGAGTGACAGAATGTACGACCTGTGATGACTGACAAGAACTACCTCTCAATCGGCGAAGTCTTGGGCTTGCTGCTGGAAGAGTTTCCTGATGTAACTATTTCAAAGATTCGTTTTCTTGAAAGTCAGGGATTGATTGAACCTGAGCGTACCGCATCTGGTTATCGCAAATTCAGCAGATCTGAAGTGGAGAGACTGCGATTTATTTTGCGTGAGCAGCGCGAGAATTATTTGCCGCTAAAAGTGATTCGCACAAAATTGGAAGGCGATACCAGCGACGGCATGATCAGGCCGTACGACGACACTTCGCCTCATATCGAAAGAAGTCAGTCAACTAGTGGTGGACATCCTGCAGCGCGACTCAATCTTACCAAAACTCCGAGTGCACCTTCACGTGCTGCAAAGAAAGCCGACGATACGTCTTCGATCAGTCGTTCCGAATTGTTGCAAGAACTAGACGCGGATGACGTTGTGCTGAAGTCACTTGTCTTGAACGGTCTTGTCAAACCACGCATGCTTGGCGACATCGAAATGTATAGCCCTCTTGATAAAGAGATCGTTTCGATTGCATCACAATTTATTGACAAAGGTATTGATGTTCGACACCTTAAAACTTTGAAGCACTCGGCCGAACGAGAGTTTGGATTGTTTGAACAGCGCATCATGCCATTCCTACGACAACGCAATCCGGCAGCACGACAAGAAGCAATGGAACTGCTCAGCGAATTGACAGATCTTGCAGATCAAATGCGAACAGCCTTTGTCACTGTGGCAGCACGCGCCTACAACGAAGGTCGGTCGCAGTAGTGCTGATCGAACTTGACCTTGAGAGTGTACGTCTAGAGATGCCAACCAATACTCCAATTTTGATGTTGCGCGAATCGAGTGGGCGTCGTCGAATGTTGCCAATTTATATTGGTGGACCCGAGGCATCATCGATTCATTTTGCGCTAGAGGGAGTTACTCCGGAACGACCGTTGACTCACGATTTGTTCGTCTCACTCTTTGCATCGATTGATGCCGAACTTGAAAGCATTGTGATCACTGAAGTTGTTGGCAACACTTTTTTTGCTGAGCTCCATTTGAGGGGGAGTAGCGGGGAGCGGATTATCTCGTGCCGTCCCTCGGATGCTGTGGCCATTGCATTGAGGGCTGGCGTTCCTATGTTTGCTACAGAAGCAATCATGGACGAGGTTGGCAAGGTAGTTGCAGAGACCCATGTAGACACTGAAGAAGAGATTTTGGATGAATTTCGAGACTTCATTGACAACATCAAACCAGAGGATTTTCAGGGATAGTCAAAAACGATTTAGGCACCTAACCTTGAACTATGGGTCAAGGGTTCAGTGGCAAAAAAGCAGCAGAGATTGTTGGCATTACATATCGCCAGATCGACTACTGGGCGCGAACTGATTTAATTCGTCCGTCTAGTTGTGATGCAGCCGGCAGTGGTTCAAGGCGTATTTACAGTTACAGAGATTTGCTTGAGTTGCGCGTGATCAAGACTCTGTTGGACGCAGGAATCAAACTTGAATCAGTGCGCGATGTTTTCAAATATTTACGCAATCATGTCGAGTCAGAGATTGCTGCCGCACACATCGTGATTAGCGGTCAGTCTGTTGTGCTGTGCCAGGGAGACCAACTTGTTGACGTTCTTCGTAACGGTCAGGGAGTACTCAATGTGCTCCCGCTTGCCGGTGTAAAAGATCAGGTCGACTCACAGATCATTGCCCTCACAAGATCAGAATCTGTGGCAGCACCAGTAATTGCTGTTGCGTTGTAACTAGGTGCTTTTGGTCGTCTGATCTGGATCGGTTTGCTGTGGCTCAGAAGCCATCAGCGGTGCCAATTTGTTTGCGAGGTCGGATAGGAGAGTGCTGGCATCGGCAATTTTGCGAATTGGATCTTCTACGTCATCCAGTAGTTTGTCGACTCGAGTTGCCACTCTGTTGAAATTTTCTAACGATTGCAGAATCATCTGCAGGCTCGCCATCACTGACTCGACAGAACGTTTTGCTTGGTCAACCACCTTCGCACCATTCTCAGCGGGATTGAGTGCATTGATGAGTTTGAGTAACTCATCCATTGTGGGAATCGTGAATGATTGCGATTCATCACTTTTCGTCATGACAAAGTTCCATATGCACCTACGTCGCCCGTTTTGTCTGTGTCAAGCACAATCGCAATGCATTCATCGAGATCGACAATCATTACGTCAATCACCGATTCATGAACAGCGTTGACAGTGCAATGCAAAGACTGGGGAGGCTCTTGGCGGTCGACGTACCAACCACGTTTCCACATCTCGTCTGCAACGGCATAGACATTGAGTCTTTGTGGATCATTGGCTATGAACGACAACAACAAAGCATCTGGTTGGGCGAGTAAAGAAAGGTGCGAGTGACCAGAGATGTGGTGTGCAAGTTTTTCGGTTGCTACACGAGCACTTTGCGTCAGGCGTAAGTACCCATCATCACCAAGAAAGTGCATGACGGCCCACGCTGCAGCTATCGCACCACCAGATTTGGTGCCGAGCATGCCACTCGATGCGTACACGCCACCGAGCCACTGATCAGTGAAGAAACCCTGAAAAGAACGGAGTCGCTTATTTGCGTACATGATCACTGAAGCACCCTTGGCCGTGTATCCAAATTTATGCAAATCAACAGAGATCGAAGTGACGCCATCAACCTGCAAATTCCAAGGTGATATTTGATGTCCGAGTCTGCTGAGGTAGGCGAGTGAGACTCCGCCCATGCACGCATCAACATGGCAATTGATGTTCTGACGCTGAGCCAAAGTGGCCAATGCCGGGATGTCGTCAACCACGCCTTGCGGATATTGAGGGGCTGAACCAACGATCATGATCGTGTTCTTGTCAATTCTTTCGGCCATGGCTACAACATCGGCGCGCCAATTGGGCAGCACATTGACGCGCCTCAACTCGACTCCAAAGTACGCAGCGGCTTTGTCGAAGGCCGCATGGGCAGAGGTTGGGAGCACAATATTTGGGTGGGTGACTTCATTTTCGGTTCGGAACTGATCCCTGGCTGCTTTGACAGCCATCAGGATGCTCTCCGTGCCTCCGCTCGTGAAGTATCCAGCGGCATCAGTGGGCGAGCCGAGCCATACACCAGCCATCTCAATCACTTCACCCTGCATTTGACGCAGACTGGGGAATGCAGCCGTATTGAGTGCGTTGGCGCCACTGAAACGCCTATAAGCCTCCTCAGCAACTGCCAACACTTCAGGGCCTGCGTTGTAAGCCAGGGAGAAGGCTTTGCCGTCTCGCCACTGCACATCATGCGCGGACATCTCATCGAATGAAGTGACAATGTTTTGAGCGCTCATGCCGGTAGCGGGGATGACATGTTGTCCTGATTTGCCTTGTTTCATTGCTTATCCTAACTTTACATAACTATGATTATGGGCGTACAAACACCGCGGTGACTAGACGACCATATCGCTTATGGCTGACTCGGATCTTGAACTAACGGCCGCGCTGCGTCTAATAGCCACGATAACGCAGCCTTGTAGTCACGTGTCGTCGGATCAATTGATGGATCCAAATCTTGCTCGACATCCTGTACCGCACATCGCAACACAAAGATCTGATCCCGCAACTTGTCTCGTTCGCTACGTGTGATCACCAACTCATCTTCGCTGAGCGCAAGTTCTGAGGCTCGCTGGCGAGCAACCCAGTCCCATTGTCGACAGGCCTGAGAACAGAACTCTCGTCGCCTACCAGCACCCGAATTTGGCGGCAATGGGCTTCTGCACCATCTGCATTTGTGGGCGTCCTGTGTGGTGACTGGTGTTTGCGTGTGTTGAAGCTCGTTTGCTTGCTTGTTGCCCTCTGCAGGTTGACTGGGTTTCGTCATGACGAAAAGGTAGGTCATTACGCGGTAAATTGCGAGGATTGCAACGCATACTGAATAGATGTCTATTAGCAAAGTGCCGTCGCATCTCGAGGCTCCAAGTCGCTTGCTCTCAAGCGATAATGCATCGGGCACTCATCCCCTAGTGATGGAAGCGCTACAACAAGCGAATACCGGTCATGCACTTGCCTATGGCAATGATCGTTTCACTCACGATGCCGAGGATGCCTTTTCCGAGTTGTTCGGCAAAGACGTTGTTACTCGCTTCGCGTTTGGTGGCACCGGCGCCAATGTGATGGCACTTGCAAACATGTTGCAGCCTGCAGAAGCAGTTGTATGCACCTCGTGGTCACACATTGCAGTTGATGAGGCCGGAGCACCAGAGCGATTTCTTGGTGCAAAACTTATTGATATCCCCTCTGTCGATGCCAAACTTCGCCCCAGCGACTTGCAATCGCTGTCGCATCTTTTTGGTAGTGAACACCATGTGCAACCCCGTGTTGTGTCTATCACACAAGCAACCGAACTTGGCACGCTGTATACGGCAAAAGAAGTCAAAGATTTGTGTACTGCGGCGCATGAAATGAACTTGCTTGTGCACATGGACGGTGCTCGTATTTGCAATGCGACTGCCGCGCTTGGTGCAACACGTGAGGCCTTGCGTTCTTTCACCATTGATGCCGGCGTCGACGTCTTGACATTTGGTGGCACGAAAACGGGTGTGATGTTTGGTGAGGCCGTGATCTTTTTTAATACTGCTCTTGCAGCACGATCGCTTTACATTCGCAAGCAATCAACTCAGTTATATTCAAAAATGAGATTCATTTCGGTGCAATATTCCGCATTGCTAAAAAATGATCTGTTTATCGATCTAGGCGTTAAAAGCAACGGTGCAGCACAATCGCTTTTTGATCAGGTGCGAGGCATCGAAGCGTTACAACTCTCAACCCCCCCGCTTGTCAACAGCATCTACCCCGTCCTCGATCCTGATGTAAGCAAGGCTTTGCAGGACTGGTCGTTCTTCTGGGACTGGGACGCGGCAACCAACCAGGTGCGCTGGATGACGGCTTGGGATGTTGACCACAGCGACATCGCTCGTTTCGTTGCAGGTCTTAAATCGCTACTGGGCTAAATGTCACATCCCATTAATTGACCAGTTAGTTAGTTTTCCACTACAGTTCGCCGTGGGGGTTGTATGGCAGCGATCGAATTTGGACAACGGATTCAAGGTGATGATGAGTGGATGGGGAATGCCGCTTGTTTAGGGCTCACCAACGTCTTCTTCCCCGCCATTGCAGAACGACCTCAAACGCGCGAACGCCGCGAGGAAATGGCTCGATCAGTGTGCATGGACTGTTCGGTGCTTGAAACTTGTCGAACATTTGCCCGTGAGAACCATGAGTATGGTTTCTGGGGTGGAGAGTCGGAAGAAGAACGGCATGCTGCGGGTTATCGACTTATCGCACCCATTGGCGTGCGATCACTCTCCCGACACTAAATCTCACTTGGCAGTGTTGCTGCCATGATCGACGCTGAACGCATTGTTCGTCTTGCTTGGACCGATTACGGAGACAACCGTTCGATAGTTGAAATAGTTGAAGTCAGTGCACACGTCTCAACCAATCATGTATTTCGGCTGCACCTAGACGACGGCTCACATGTTGTCGGCAAGGTTTCGTCGTATGGCTCGTATTTCTTATTTGCAGAAGATCACGATCGACTGTTCAAGCTGGTGCAGTCGCTCAGCAATACACAATGGTCTGGTTTCCTCGCTCAAGTTTTACCCCGTGATGGTCGTGCCTATACGTGGTACGACGGATCGTGTTGGGCGGCGTTTTACAACGATGTTGAGCGCGGCACACAGTTGCCACGCATCATCAGCACTGATGACATTGTTTTCCTGGCTCGTGAGATCGCCGGATTCCACAAGGCCTGTGCAAACACAGCGCTAGATCTGCCGCCAACATCCAATTCGGTCAAGGGTGATGCGATTCATCTGCTGGACCAGCTTTCAAGTGAGTTTGCACCACGCAATTTCGATTTACGTGAGAGCGACATTTCGTACTTGCGCACATCAACCCACAACTTCTTAAAAAACTTGGAAAATATCCATTTTGATGAATGGACAAAGATACCAATTTTGGTCGATTGGAATCTTGGTAATTTTTCTGTTACTCAAGACGCAAATTTAGTGAAACGATTGTTTACTCGTTGGGATTACGACTGGTTTCGTATAGACACACGAATGCTTGATTTCTACTTCCTCTCACGTGCTGCATCACATACAGGAGATAAGACTCATTTCTCGTACTCCCCTCATACGTTGGTCGAGCCACGCTTCGTTGCTTTTTTACAGGCCTACCACTCGGTCTACCCGTTGTCGCGCGCCGAAATCGAGTTTTTACCCAGCGCGTATCAGTTCTTCATTCTGAATTACGTCATTCGGGAAGGCGCAAAGTTCTTTCGTGCAGATCTAAGTACACGATTTCGCAAAGATGCAGTGAGGCTGTATCTACCAATGCTTGAGTCATTGGACATTTCGCCACTCATGCAAATAGTTGATTAGCGGTCAGTCAGAAATTTTGCGCAGGTCCGTGCGAAACTTCTTGCCCTTCTCGACATAGATGAGCGCACCCATTTCGATCTCAATAGATCGGGCGCGTCCTTCCTTGATGGTCGCCGGACTTCCAACCGCCAGTGCTCCAGGAGGAACAATGGTGTCATTGAGAACTACCGAGTTTGCAGCAACAATTGCGCCAGTGCCGACAACTGCTCGATGCAAAACAATTGCTCCCGACGAGACTTGGGCTGAGTTTGCAATGGTGCACGACTCGAGGTGAACAATATGTCCAATAACGCAATCGTCGCCAACAATTGTTGGTTGATTTGGCATGGTGTGGATCACTGTGTTGTCCTGGATACTCGTGCGTGCTCCAATAATAATTTCACCGTCATCACCGCGTAACACAGCGCCAGGCCAGATGGTTGATTCTGCACCGATTGTGACAGAGCCGATGATCACCGCATCAGGATGTACAAAAGCAGTTTCATGGATTACAGGTACACGATCGCCGTATGCATAAATTGTCATGATTATTACGGTAGTTCCAGGGCGATCTCATTGGAGAACTAGGTCATATGGCTGTACCGTAGAGCCCCATGTCTCGCCGCATCGACATAGAACTGACCAGCAATCGACAAGATGGAACTTGGACTTGGCGCGCCGCTGGAGCCAAATCTCCTAAAGGTGTTGTGAACAGCTCATTGTTGTCGTCCAATGCCAAGACTGGCGATGTAGTCAAGGTCGAAGCTGATTTTGATATTGATGGAATCTCGGTGCTGTCTGTTGTGCAGATGCGCGAAAAAGGTCAGCGTGGAAACATGCTCGAGATGCTTGCCAGCGAAAAGTCGTTCACCCCTGTCACACAAAAACTTGCTGAGAAGCCAAAATCTGATCGCAAAGGTGGTCGCGATACAAAGGGTAAGCGTGACGGCGACACTCGCCCTGGTCGTCCACCGCGCGATCCGAACGCTCCAAAACGTCCTGAATCCACTCGCCCAGATGGCACAACTGGTCGACCAACACGACCAGCACGACCTGCACGACCAGATCGACCATCACGACCGCACTTCACTGTTCCTCCCGAGATGCCTAAGCGTCCAACTGCGAAGCGACTAAAGCCAAAGCATGTTCATCGCACTGCGGTGCTCGAAACTTTGCCTGTGGAACAACGTGGTGTGGCCGAGCGGGCACTTGAGGGTGGCATTAAGGCTGTTCGCGATGCAGTAAAGATTCAGAACGATCAACTGCGCAAAGAAGGCAAACCAGAGGTTCCATCCGACGGTTTGATTTCGATGGCGCAAAATTTGTTGCCAAAACTTCGTGTTGCCGACTGGCTCGACAAGGCTGAGGCAGCAAAGTCTGATCTTGCAACACTCGACCTTCGCGATCTGCGTTCGGTAGTCGTTGCATCCGAAGATCCAATGGTGATGCGCGATGAAACAACACGTGCTTTGGCCAGTGAATTGAAAGTTGCTCTCAAAGATCGTCAGGAAGCGGCGCAAACATTGTGGCTTTCCGACATTGTTGACGCACTCAAGGTTGGACGTACTGTTCGTGCTCTGAAGATGACAAGTGAGCCACCAAAAGCGGGCCAACCTTTTCCTTCAGAACTTGGAGCCAAACTTGCAGTGGCAGCTGCTGCTGGCCTCACAACAGAGACTGCACCAGATCGCTGGATTGCATTGCTGGAGGCTCTTGCATTCTCGCCAATTCGTGCTCAAGTAAAGCTCACGACGATGCCACAACAGCCATCAGAAGCATTGTTGGCCACCGTCAAGAGGCTTGCCCCGTTGCTCCCCCAGATCGCCGCACTGTTCGGCATTGTGGTCGCCCCTGGTATGAGTGCTCCCCGCCCGCTGCGACCAACTCGTCCTGTTCGCGTCAAGCCAACATCGGCTCAAGTCAAACCGGCAGCAACTGAGCCGGCAGTAACTGAGCCGGCAGTAACTGAGCCAGCGGCACCGACTTCCGCCGAGTAGTTGTCATCTCGTAGTCTGTCTATATGTCAGACGTCGTCAACTATGAAGTTCAAGGCAAAGTCGCACTCATCACGCTCAATCGTCCCGAGGCTCGCAACGCAGTAAACGGTGATGTGGCGCAGGGACTCGAAGCAGCCATCAACCAAATGGAAGAAGATCCAAATGTCTGGGTCGGAATCCTGCGAGCAAACACTGCGGGTCAGGAGCGTCCCGTTTTTTGTGCGGGCGCCGATCTCAAGGCAATTAATTCTGGCCAAGCAGGATCGCTGAATACAGCGCTCGGTGGTTTTGGTGGTTTTGTTTATCGTCAACGCAAGAAGCCAATCATTGCTGCAGTCGACGGACTTGCAACTGCTGGAGGATGTGAGATCGTTCTTGCTGCGGACATGGTTGTTGCTACTACTCGCTCGGCATTTGGTCTTGCTGAAGTGATGCGAAACCTGATTGCAGGTGCTGGTGGTCTGTTTCGACTTCCACGCGCTATTGGGCAAGCGACTGCGATGGAAGTGATCTTGACTGGTCAACCGCTTTCGGCCGAGCGCGCTTATGCGCTCGGACTCATCAACCGTTTGGTCGAGCCAGGCAAAGCCGAAGAGTCAGCATTTGAGTTGGCATCGCGTGTGTGTCTTGCTGCTCCGCTTGCCGTGTGGGCTTCGCGCAAGATTGTTCTTGCTGCTGCTTACGAGAATGATGAGACGCTCATCAACATGACAAATGCCGAATTTGGCAAAGTCCTGCAATCGCAAGATACCAAAGAAGGTTTGACGGCATTCATTGAAAAGCGTCCACCCGTGTGGCAGGGCCTCTAAAGATTTTTTGAGGCAATAAGCAAGCGCGCTGGCATTCCAATGCGCTCATAAAGGTTTTTCATTTTCCTGTCACCCGGTAATGCAACTGCATCGAGCGTTTGGCAACCCTTGGACTTTGCAACTCGTGCAATCTCGCCGACCAATCCTGCACCGATCCCCAATTGCCGTGCTTGTGGATCGACAAAGACATGACCTACCGTGCAAATAGCGCCCTTGACATCAATATCGCCTTTGGCGTAACCAACGATGGACATTGAACTTAAAGCAACCAGCACAATGTTTTTGTCAGATGTGACTGCTGTTGCCCACTGCTGATCAGTAAGAGTCCAAACTTCTAAAAGTTGTTCGTGACCTCTAAATTGGGCGATCTCTGTTTGCGCTTCTGTCGCTAGTTCCACAATCGCCATTACATCTTCTTCGCTTGCACTGCGAACAGTGAACAATGGCGAAACTCGCATCACAGAAATTAGTGCTCGTTTGGCTTGTCGGTCGCAGAGTCGTTGTTGAACTCATCCACAAACTTCTGCACTCGCTGAGTGCCAATTTTGACAGCCATTTCACCGATCACGCGTGCGTTGCGAATTTCTTGACTGATCTTTGGCATCTCTTGCTGCTTTACATCTTCAATGCGTTGGGCGACTTGCTCAATAAATTCGGCGTTGTGTTCAACGGCGTCTCGGGCCACGTCGCGACCAAGACTTGCGATGCGCTTTGCTATTTGAACAATGGACATGCATCATCCTCAACTGGGCAGCCGGGAGCACTGTTGCGCACCAGCAAGAAGCACTGTGCACACTGCTTTTCGTCGGGTCGACGTGGCTGTAGCCGCTCCATGCCATCGGTCTTGTCATCCACGACAACACCATCTTCTTCTTCGTCATCGAGTGGCGTATCGTCGGCAGCAGTCAACTTCTCTTTCAGGATCGAATCGAGGTCGGCTTCAACATCGTCGTCGGTGCGCAAATCATCATCGTCATCGTCGTCGTCGCTTGCCTTTTTTGATACCGCATCCGTTGCAACCGCAATAGCGTCGGGATCTTCAACTTCTTCGAGAGTGTCTTCGGCAGCGAGATCGTCTGTGAGCTCAAATGACTCGTCGTCGCCTTCTAAACCGATCGAGTCGGCATCCAGCACTTCGGCATCTGGGTCTACCTCGATCAGCATCGCTGGATCTAGGTCTTCTGCATCAATGATTTCGTCGTCAGACATTCACTATCCCTTTCACTTGTCGCGCGAACAATAGCCCAATTCACATCCAATTCAACGAATTAGGTTTTTTGTCTCCTCGACTCGGATTTGCGCTCAGAATCAAGCCGTTCAAGGTCTGGAGCAACCATGGTCATGTGGGTCATTGCATCGGCTATGGCGGTGTGTCCGGCCTGTTGGGCGATCAAACGGTGCATCTCAAGGACTACCCGACGATATGCGGGGTGTCCCTGAGGGGCAGAGCGCAATTCGAGCATGTGAATTGCCTCACGAGCGTTGAATTGCATCGAATACCGGAGCCTGTAAGCCATCGAAACTGCGTACGGAGCCTGTTCGGGGTAATCGGGCAAGAGCGAGTCATAGAGAGCCCCAGAGCGCGCCATGGCCTCTTGAAACTGCTCTCCCACTCCTGCTTCGGCAACGAGTTCGGGCATCACATAGCCATGGTGAGGGGTCAAACGCTGCCACTCGATGGTCAGTAGCCGGTGGCGCTGCAGATCTCGAAACGCACCGTAATCACCGAGCACATCAAACCGATAATCGGTTCTCTCGAATGCTCTGCCGGGCCGGTGTCGACGATTTTCGCGATTGCCAACATATGCAGTGATCAACTTTACTTTTTCAGCCTGGTCCAGCATTTCTACACGCTTGAGTAGTTGGGACTCGGGCAGGTGTGAATGCGAGTAACAAATTGCAGCGAGCAGTTTGTTCTCACCGTCTGGATCAAAGTCAACAAGCGAAACTTCGGGCATAGGTTCTGGATCGAGCGCTCCAAACATGTCGTCAACGAGTTGACTGGTGTTTTCCCTGTTCTCGGCAAAATACGAACTCCACCTTCCACCGCGCTCCGGAATATCAACGCGCCGCAAAAAACTTGGAATAACCTTGCGCAACTCGACGAGCATCAAATCTGCATAGTGGCGCGCTTCGGGCAATTGATGTGCGCGCATTCGGAGCAACATCGCTTCGTACGATTGACCCGTGCCATAGACGCCAACGTTGGAAAGTGCGGACGCTGGAAGAATTCCTCGCACCGCATCTAATGCCTTGGCACGCGTTGCCTGACGATAGACAAAATCCGAATCATTGATCGAGCGTGGAATCGTTGAGCGCACGTGATCGGTGACCGTCGTGACAAGACTGCTGTACGTGTCAAACATGCGGTCCATGTCGCCCACATATCTCGTACCGAATGGACCGTTCAGAATTGCTGGATCCCTGAAATAGCGGTAACGCCCACCAAGTCGATTGTCATAGTTGATGTAGCGAGTGCTTTGCTCGAGGTAGCTCATCAATCGTCCCCACTCGAGAATCTTGGTCAACAAATTGGATGCCTGTTCGCAGGCCAAATGCACTCCGCCCAACTGCGCCACTGAGTCATCACCATATTCAACGAAGATCTTTTCGTAAAGACCCTCTGCATGAGCAAGTCCGGCTCGCGCATCTACGCCTTGGTCACCGGACAGATCCAGATCATTCACAAACTCGTCAAGAAATAATCGGCGCAGACTTTTTGGGGTGCGACTGTAGCGAGCAAAAAGTGCACCCTTTACTACCTCTGGCAGGTTGACCAACGCAAAAACAGGTCCGTCCAGGTTGGTGAAATAGCGCACCAAAATCTCGGCCTCAGCCTCGGTGAATACTTCAGGGATATAGAGGGTCACGAGTGGCAATCCTAGAAGTTTTGAGTGGTACGAAATGGGATTAGAAAACTAGAAGTACAGACTTGTCGCATCTGCAAGCACTTTGCACCGCAACCACACCACGCCATCAAATGTCACATCGTCAGCCACCATCCGAGATGCTCGCCCCGACCACTCGAATTCGGTACTGCGACTCGCTCGCAGTTGAGGATGTGGCAGATGTGATCCGGTTTTAGCACGTCGCCAGGCAAAAAGTCGCTGACGCGTGGCTATGGCTTCATCGATATTAAGCACGTCAACATAACCGTCGTTGGGGTGTGCACGCGGCAGCACATCTCGACCCCGCACGATGCCACTATTAGAAACAATGAGATGCGTTCTGAGCAGTGTGCGGTATTGCAGCAGGATTGAACCTGCCACCACAATGCTCGTAGGTTTATCTTGTGAATCAGTAGTTGCAAACTCAACCTGAAGCAAGTCGATCAATACATGAGTGACGAGTGCGCGAGTATCGATGCTCGAGTCGTTGGACGTAATTCCCAACGCTTGGGCGATACTGCCCTGAATCACCGTGTTGGATACGCGTTGGTCGCCCTTTTGAAAATCGCTTGCAATCTCGCGGTCGCTGCGCAACACACCAAGGTGCTGCGGTCGCTCTACAGAAGTGCCGTACGGCGAGAGCCTGCTAATCGTCATGACGTAATTCGTCCTACTGAACTCGAAGCCGCAACCACACCCCTAAAGCACAACTCTGCTGCTGTACTCGCAGCCGCTCTGTCGCTCTCTTCATAGAGCACCACTGACAACTGTCGCAACAGGTCAATTAGTTGTTTGATGGTGCGCACAAAGTCGCCAGCGGTAAGTTCGTCTTCCTCTAGTACATCAACGAGCGGTGCGCCATTCACCCAATCCAAGGCGGCTCCCATAAAACCAGCCTCTGGTCCGCGATGCACAACGAGACCGTGGTCGGTCTCGGAAGTGGCAAGTCGCTGACTGATTTTGGTAGCGCTCTTCCACCGAACTTTCATTTCATTGTTTGGAAAATGGGAAGTGACTTCCTCTCCCCCGCGTGCCTGGAAAACAAAAATGCTTGCTAACGCCGCCATGTTTGCAGCACTCAGTCCGTCAAAGACACCATCCGATACACAGTTAGCGATTAAAAGATCTGATTCGTGAAAAATATGCGAGAGCATTTGTCCTCGCCGTGTGAGAGACCAATCATCTACGAAACCGTGTTCACCCAACAGTTTTATGAGTTCATCAAATTTGTTGCTCACCGACTGTGTGCTGGTCGAGACACGTTTCTCAAGTTGTCCAAGTTCGCGATCGATTCGTGCTGCTGAATCAGCAGCGATGAGTCGAAATTTCAGATCGGGATCATCGGCCACTGGATGATCCTCCTGTTGTGGTCGCTTATTCTGTTTGATTCGAGATGCTTGTTTGATCTTTGCAGTGGACAACCGTGACGAAGCTTCTTTCAAAAACTTGTTGTTCGTGGGAGCAAACGGTGAGGGCAGTTTGATATAGCCCAGCGGGACAACTTGCTGAGCAAAATCGCGTGCTGAAAAGTTTTGTACCATCCTGGATCTGGAGAGAGCAGTTATTTTTGTGCCGTCGCCTCGTTGAGCAACGGTAAGTACAACCATCCGCTCAACGTGCGACAGACTTCCGGCCTCAATCACGTCACCTGGACGAAGTTGGCCGAGTGACTCGTCGATTTCGGACTTGGGTATGGTCTTAGATTGGCGTGTCCGGTATTCCTCAATATCGCCAAACGGACTTTCGGCTTGCAACATCAGGCGATCTCGTTCTTTGCTGCGACGTTGAATGCGAGCCTGTATTTCAACGACATCCTTGCCCGATTGAAACTGCGCAAAAGACAGATTGAGCAAGTGTCGCGCTTGCACTTGAGATGTCGAGCGAATCAGATTTGCAGCCATGTTGTAGGTCGGGCGAAAAGCCGAGTTGAGCACAAATGACTTACTCGCAACAAGCGTCGCAACCTGATCAAACGTCACAAACGGGCTCCACACCACAAGTGCATGTCCGATGTCGTCAAGACCGCGTCTTCCTGCGCGTCCAGTTAATTGCGCGTAGTCAGAAGGCTTGAGCATTTGGTGATTTTCACCATTGAATTTGGTGATCTTGTCGATCACGACAGCCCTTGCAGGCATATTAATACCGACGGCAAGAGTCTCGGTAGCAAATACAACTTTGACCAACCCACGAGCAAAACATGTTTCAACAATTTCTTTAAATGTTGGAACAATGCCTGCGTGATGCGATCCGATGCCTGCTTCGAGTTGCTCAATAAACTGCGTGAACTGCAAAGCCACTAAGTCATCATCAGTGAAATCAGTCAGGCGCTCGTGCGCGATGGCAACAATTTCCTTTTTCTCGAGCGCGTTAGTGAGCGAGATGCCCATCTTTAAACACGACTTAGCGGCCTCATCACATTGATTACGGCTGAAAATAAAGAAGATCGCTGGAAGCAAATCGGCGGTGGCAAGTTCTTTGACGATGTCGGATCGGCTTGGTGCGAACAGACCGTTCGATGACCCAAACTGTCGAGTTGTCTGTCGTGCTGACTTATGTGTTGATTGTCGAGATGGTGGAGGAAACTTTGAAGTCACCTTGTTTTGCTCAAAACGCGTCACTTCAGGATTAGCACGACCATCTATCAGTGTGTCAAAGATTCGAACAGTTTTCTGAGTCTTATCTCCAACCAAATAGTGATTAGTCAGTTCAATCGGACGCTTGCTTTCGACAATCGGTGTTGTCGGACCACGAACTAAAGTGAGCCAATCGCATAATTCGGTTGCATTCGAAACAGTCGCAGAGAGACACACCAACTGCACGTTAGGTTCGAGATGGATAATCACTTCTTCCCAGACCGGCCCCCGATAAGCATCTTGCAAAAAGTGCACTTCATCGAGCACTACTACTCCCAGTGATTCGAGTGCTTGGGATCGTGCATAGATCATGTTTCGCAATACTTCGGTAGTCATCACGACGATGGGCGCATTTGGATTAATACTGTTGTCGCCGGTCAGCAACCCCACTTGTGACGCGCCATAAAAGGCGCTGAGCTCAACAAATTTCTGATTTGAAAGCGCTTTGATTGGTGCCGTATAGAACGATCTCAGTCCTGCTCGGTGTGCTCGAGCTACGGCATACTCGGCTACAACTGTCTTTCCAGATCCAGTTGGTGCCGCAACCAACACGTTGCGCCCCTCATTGATACTTGCTATTGCATCCAACTGAAATTTGTCGAGAGCAAAGTCATACCTAGCTGTCAATTTCGTGGTGTCAGCGTCGGACATTTGAGTTATGCGTCAACGAAATCTTCGTCTTGAGATTTCTTTCGTTTACGACGCTGCGCAACAAAACCTATGACGACGGCGAGGATGTACAGGACACTCATCGGTACCGCTAAAGCGAGCATGCTGATCGGATCACCGCTGGGAGTGATGACAGCAGCGATTACGAACACGACCATTATTGCAATACGCCATTGCTTTCTCAGTTGCTGAGGTGTAACTGCCCCAACTAATTGCAGGAATACAACAATGACAGGCAATAAAAAACCCGCACCGAATGCCAGCACCATAAGCGCGACCAAGCTGATGTACTTCGCGATCTGGTAGGTCTGATTAACATCTGCACCCGACCACGAAATAAGAAACTCAAGCGCTTGATCTAGCGTCCAAAATGCAAGCACACCACCTGCAACAAAAAGCACGAATGATGCAATCGCAAAAGGCATTGCATACTTCTTTTCTTTTGTACTCATGGCTGGTGAAACAAATCTCCAGAGTTGCCAAAGAATGATTGGCACAGAAATAATGATGCCTCCGTACCCGGCAATACGCATGCGCGAAGCGAGGCCCTCAATCGGACCTAATGCGTAGAGCGAACCATCACAGTTGAAGTCTGGACGGGCTTCACAGATGTTTCTGTACGGCTGTGTCAAAAAGTGCAACACCTGATCATAAAAAATGAGTATCACCGCTGCACCTATGGCAATTGAGAGGCAAGCACGAATGATGCGCATGCGAAGTTCGGAGAGGTGCGCCATGATAGACATGGGTTCTGCCCCATTGATCGCAGTTTTGGAAAATCGCCAGGCCATTACTTGTCTTCTTTGATTTCGTATTCGATGATGGTTGGCTCAAGATCTAATTCGTTCGGAGTACTAGCGCTCTGATCCGACTCGTACGGGATAAATAACGGTTCGACAACGGATTCTTGCTGTTCTTGGGCTGCGCTCTGCGTAAACACGGCGGTCGTATCGATGACTTGATTTTCTACCTGTTTCGAGGCATCGGTAAACACAGTTTTATATTCGTTGGCGGCGTTTTGCATGTCGCGAAGAGGCTCCGCGAAGGCGCCTCTAAATTCGGATTGCGCATCACCTGTAATTTTCTTGAACTGACCATACAACTGCCCCATTTTGCGTAAAACGGGCGGCAGCTTTTCTGGACCTAAAACCACGAGACCGAGAATCAACAAAAAAATGATCTCGCTTCCCGAAAAATTAAACATTTCATCAGTCTAAAGGCTCTAGTGAAGAGGGCATATCATTGATTCATGCAGCAACGGCTCCCTTCTCTTTTGAATGAGCCAATCCTTTTCGCTCACCGAGGTGCAAGTGCATACTCCCCAGAAAACACTCTCGAGTCGTTCGCTCTAGCGCTCAAATTGGGTGCCACCGGCTTAGAGAGTGACATCTGGGCAACTCGGGATGGAGTGTTGGTGCTGGATCATGACGGAGTGGTGAAGTCACGTTTGCGGTCCAAGCCAATTGCTGAGTTCGACAGATCGGCTTTGCCTTCTCACATACCGAGTCTTGAGCAATTACTTCAACATTGTGGTACGCAGTACCAACTCAGCCTGGATATCAAAGATCCTGTTGTTTTTGAAACTATCGAACAGACCGTTGCAAATATTGATGAGTCAATGCTCGAGCGGATGTGGCTTTGTCATCCAAGTTCCGAATTGCTCATGAGCAAAAGAGACTCAATGTTGCATTGCAAGCTTGTGGATTCGACTCGGCTTGTCAAAATTAAGGAAGGTCCAGAGCGACGCGCGGCAAATCTGGCATCAAGTGGGATTGAAGCCTGCAACATGCATCACACCGACTGGAATGGTGGTTTAGTCGCGTTGTTTCATCGATTCAACATCGTGACCTTCGGCTGGGACATGCAACACGAGTCCGTTCTTGAAAACGCCATTCGAATGGGACTGGATGGCGTATTTAGTGATTGGCCCGACAGGATGATTGAGGCCAGCAAGAAAACGAGTTAGAGAAACCTGGCAGCAGCAAGTGGCCAAATGGTTACAAACGCGCGACCAACAACAAGATTTTGTTCAATTGAGCCGAACATGCGACTATCAAAAGACTGCGGTCTGTTGTCTCCCATCACAAACAAATGATTTTCGGGAATCAGAGTTTCCTCCATTAGTGGCACGCGACAACGATCGTCTAATGATGACTGAGCGAGGTCGTAGTCATTCAGGTATGGCTCGGGCAGTAACTTGCCATCAATAAACACTTGGCAGTCCTTAATAGAAATTGTTTCACCGCTCAATCCAATGACACGCTTAATCAAGTCGTCATGCTGCACAACTTCGCCGTCCACAGTTACTCGATCAAACACGACAACATCTCCTCGATATATATCGTGCAGCCGATAAGACAGTTTGTTGACAAGCACCCGATTGTCTTGAAACATGGTGGTTTCCATACTCGGTCCAGAAATGTAGAACTGTTGCAAAATGAGCGAGCGAACGGTGATCGCGATGACCAAGGCAACGACTAGCACTGTCACCCATTCACGGATCAGTTGCAAACCCTGACCGCTCTTAGACGCGGACGACTGCGGTTCAGAATTCATCAATCTGTAACGGTAGCCGCAACAACGCTTGGCTAGAGCGATGCGATGAGTTTTTCGACCCGATCGTCTTCACTTTTAAACGGGTCTTTGCAGAGCACCGTGCGTTGTGCTTGATCATTGATCTTGAGATGCACCCAATCGACCGTGTAGTCGCGCTTTTTTTCCTTTGCAGCAGTAATGAACTCAGATCTGAGACGTGCACGAGTTGTCTGAGGTGCCTTGTCCATTGCAGAAGTGATGTCATCTTCGACGCAGATGCGTTCCACCATGCTTCGATCCTGCATCCGGTAAAAAACGCCTCGATCACGGCGGATGTCATGGTATTGCAAGTCCAAAGTTGCTACTCGAGAGTCGTCAAGTGCGAGACCATGTTTTGAGCGAAAGGCTTCAATGAGATTGTGTTTAATCACCCAATCCACCTCGGCACCCAACTTCAGCGGGTCATTCTCAATCGTTGAAACACAGTGCTCCCACATTTCAAGTGCTTGCATCTCTGTTGGCGAAAATCCGTGTGTGTCCGCAAACTTGAGTGCACAATCGAGGTATTCGCGTTGGATATCGAGCGCGGAAAGTTCGCGTCCACTCTCTAGCCGCACCTTTTTTCGGCACGTTATGTCATGACTGATATCGCGAATTGCCCTCACTGGATTTTCGAGGGTTAAGTCACGTAAAGAAATATCCTTCGCCTCGATCATTCGCAGCATGCACGCTGTACTCCCAAGTTTTAAAAAAGTTGTGTACTCAC
>JBJOEQ010000049.1:0-24055 GCA_046049195.1 Actinomycetota bacterium
ACCTGGCATGTCGACGTGTGCGTAGTGGCGCTTCTCTGACTCGTACTCAATGTGAGCGATCGAGATCGTGATACCACGAGCCTTCTCTTCAGGAGCTTTGTCAATCTGGTCGAACGGTGTGGCTGTTGCCAAACCCTTTCCGGCCAAAGTTGTCGAGATGGCAGCGGTCAGCGTGGTTTTGCCATGGTCAATGTGACCCATCGTTCCGATGTTTACGTGTGGCTTGTTGCGCTCGAATTTTGCTTTTGACATGACTGCTCCTGTTTATTTTGAAATGATTTGGTTGCTGTGATTATGGACGATTACTCGAGTTCGGGCTATTCGCCACGTACTCGCTTGATGATTTCTTGTGCAATTACTTCAGGGACTTGCTGGTAACTATGGAACTGCATCGTGTAAGTAGCACGACCCTGAGTGCGCGAACGCAGGTCTGTACTGTATCCGAACATTTCGGAAAGTGGCACCTGCGACTTGATGTTCTGCGCGTTTCCGTTGGCCTCCATGCCTTCGATGCGTCCGCGGCGGCTGGACAAATCGCCCATTACGTCGCCCATGTAGTCATCTGGGGTCACTACTTCCACGGCCATAATTGGCTCGAGCAAGATCGGCTTTGCCATCTGGGCTGCCTTTTTGAACACCATTTGACCAGCGATTTTGAACGCCATTTCGCTTGAGTCCACGTCGTGGTATGCGCCGTCGACCAAGGTCACTTTGACGTCGACCGTTGGGTAACCCGCAAGAACGCCGTTGTCGAGAGCCGACTGAATGCCCTGGTTGACCGGCTGAATGTATTCGCGCGGAATACGTCCACCCGTGATGTCATCAACGAATTGGTAACCGCCACCGATGCCCGACGACTCGAGGTCGATCTTGACAACTGCGAACTGACCAGAACCACCCGACTGCTTGATGTGTCGGTATTCAACGGTCTCAACTTTTTTGGTCACTGTTTCGCGGTATGCAACCTGTGGCTTACCAACAGTTGCATCAACACCAAACTCGCGTTGCATGCGGTCGACGAGAATTTCCAAGTGCAACTCACCCATTCCCGAAATTACGGTCTGAGCAGTTTCTTCGTCGGTGCGAACACGGAACGTTGGGTCTTCGTCCGACAATGACTTGAGCGCTTTGCCCAGCTTGTCTTGGTCAACCTTTGTCTTTGGTTCGATCGCAACGTGAATAACTGGCTCTGGGAAAATCATGCGCTCAAGAATGATCGGGTTGCCACGGTCGCACAGAGTGTCTCCGGTGGTTACTTCTTTCAAACCGAGACCGGCAACGATGTCACCCGCCATTGCGGTATCGATGTCTTCGCGTTGGTTTGCATGCATCAACAACAAACGGCCGATGCGCTCACGCTTTTCTTTTGTCGAGTTGTAAACCTCGTCGCCCTTCGAGATTGAACCCGAATAGACGCGGAAGTATGTGAGTCGACCGAATGGATCGGCAACAATTTTGAATGCAAGTGCCGAGAAAGGTGCAGTTTCGTTGGCTTCACGAGTAATTGCTTCGTCGCTGTCTGGCTTGAGACCAGGTGTTGGCGGAATGTCGAGCGGGCTTGGCATGTAATCAACAACAGCGTCGAGCATTTGCTGCACGCCCTTGTTTTTAAATGCCGAACCACACAAGATTGGAACGAATGAAAATGCGAGTGTTCCCTTGCGGATGCCGATTCGCAAATCTGCTTCTGGCAGATCGTCGGTTGCGAGATACGTCTCCATCAACGCTTCGTCTTCGCTGGCGACCAAGTCGAGCAATTCGGCTCGGTACTGCTTTGCCTTGTCCATGTATTCGGCTGGAATTTCGACGTCACCGTATGTTGAATCTTTTTCGTCGCCGTCCCACACAACAGCCTTCATTTTGACGATGTCGATGATGCCCTTGTAGTTGCCCTCAGCACCGTATGGCAACTGAATAACAGCAGGCACTGCAGCGAGGCGATCCTTGATCATGTCGAGCGTGCGGTAAAAGTTGGCACCCGTGCGGTCCATCTTGTTGATGAAACACATACGAGGCACGTTGTATTTGTTGGCTTGGCGCCAAACGGTCTCGGTTTGTGGCTCTACACCAGCAACCGAGTCGAAAACTGCGACTGCACCGTCGAGTACGCGCAATGAGCGCTCCACTTCGATCGTGAAGTCCACGTGACCAGGTGTGTCAATGATGTTGATGCGATGGTTGCGCCAAAATGCAGTTGTTGCAGCTGACGTAATGGTGATTCCGCGCTCTTGTTCTTGGACCATGTGGTCCATTACTGCGCCACCTTCGTGCACTTCACCGATCTTGTATGTCTTGCCGGTGTAGTACAACACGCGCTCTGTCGTTGTTGTTTTACCAGCATCGATGTGAGCCATGATGCCGATGTTGCGATAACGCTCAAGTGGATATTCACGCTGTGCCATAGGGGGTTCTTTCTCGAAATTCTTTGGCGACTACCAGCGGTAGTGAGCAAATGCTTTGTTCGACTCGGCCATCTTTTGCATGTCGTCACGCTTCTTCATCGATACGCCCAAACCGTTGGACGCATCAAGAATCTCTGCTGCGAGACACTCTGCCATTGTTTTTTCACGACGACCGCGTGCGTACTCGACTACCCAACGAATGGACAGCGTGGTTGCACGGCGTGGGCGCACTTCAACAGGAACTTGGTATGTGGCACCACCGACGCGGCGTGAACGAACTTCAAGTGGTGGCTTGACGTTGTCAATTGCGCGCTTCAAGGTGGAGAGTGGCTCAGTACCAGTCTTGATTTCGATTGCCTTCATTGCTTCATAAACGATTGATTCTGCTGTCGACTTCTTGCCGTGCAACATCACTTTGTTGACGAGCTGAGTTACCAAGAGCGAGCGGTACACCGGATCTGGTGACATTTCGCGACGCGTTGCTGGACCTTTACGTGACATGTTAAATACCGAGTTCTTTCTTACTTCTTCTTGGCGCCGTAGCGACTGCGGGATTGTTTGCGATCTTTTACACCGGCAGCGTCGAGAGCTCCACGGATAACTTTGTAACGAACACCTGGCAAGTCACGAACACGACCGCCGCGCACGAGCACGATGGAGTGCTCTTGCAAGTTGTGACCCTCGCCCGGAATGTAGGCGGTGATTTCGACACCGCTCGTCAAACGAACACGAGCAACTTTGCGCAAAGCCGAGTTTGGCTTTTTAGGTGTGGTGGTAAATACGCGTGTGCAAACACCGCGGCGCTGAGGTGAACCCTTGAGCGCAGGGGTCTTTGTCTTTGACGACTTGGTGCTTCGACCGTATCGAATCAATTGTTGGATTGTGGGCACGCATTTACCTTTACTGTTGCATTCATTGATGTGATAAAACTTGAGAAATCGCACGCTTTGGACGAGCCAAACCTCACGACAACTAGACGGGAAATGCTACGGGCGTTGGTCGCCATACGGCAACCTGCCAACCAATACCTGTCTGCCTTTCCTTGCGGAAAAACCCTTATTGAGCCAGTTCTGAGCCCTCTTCGGATTCCGTAGCCACATTTGAACCGTACAAACGGGCCAACAATGCAGCTGGGTCTTCCTCGAGATCGTCATCGGAGCTGGAGTAATAAGCCATTGGTACGTAGTCAGGGGCGCTCACATCGAAGGCGTTGTAACGATCCATGCCTGAACCAGCAGGGATCAACTTGCCAATGATGATGTTTTCCTTAAGACCAACGAGGTTGTCACCCTTACCGTCAATTGCGGCTTCGGTGAGAACACGTGTGGTTTCTTGGAAGGAAGCGGCCGACAGCCACGACTCGGTAGCAAGTGATGCTTTGGTGATTCCCATCAACTCTGGACGACCTTCGGCTGGGCGCTTGCCCTCCTCGACCATCGCACGGTTGGTGTCACGGAATACTTTTGCATCGGCTCGCTCGCCTGGCAGGAACGCAGTGTCACCTGGCTCTTGAACACCAACGCGGCGGGTCATCTGACGCACGATCAACTCGATGTGCTTGTCGTGAATCGATACACCTTGGTCGCGATACACCTTTTGTACTTCTTCTACGAGGTACACCTGTGTTTCGCGTGGTCCCTTGATCTCCATCAATTCTTTTGGATCGAGTGGACCTTCAGTGATGCGATCACCAGCATTGATGTTGTCTCCATCTTTTGCCAACAAACGGCTTCCGGTTGGCAACACAATTTCGTGCTCCACACCTTGGTCGTCGATGACATGTACTGGAATGCCCTTGCCGTCGTCTTCAAGGATGCGCACAACACCAGTTGCGCGAGCCAAACGAGCCGAACCACGAGGGTTGCGTGCTTCAAAGAGTTCAACAACGCGTGGCAAACCGCCAGCGATGTCTTTTCCTGCAACACCACCAGTGTGGAAAGTACGCATCGTCAACTGAGTACCAGGCTCACCGATTGACTGAGCAGCGATAACTCCTACTGCTTCACCCATTTCGATTGCTTGACCAGTTGCAAGTGAACGGCCGTAGCACGTTGCACATACACCGACTTCGGCGTCACAAGTGAGTACCGAACGAACACGAATACGTGTCACCTTCGGATCGTCGCGCAATGCTTCCATCTCGATGTCGCCAATGACGGTGTTCTTCGGGAAGACGTGACCGTTGCTCATTTCAATCTCGTTCAAGATCGCGCGACCAAAGATCTTGGTCTCGAGATAGCTGCGCGCATTGGCAGTATCTTTTTGCACGTTGTCAACCCAGATACCAAGTGTGGTTCCGCAATCGTCTTCGCGCACGATGAGCTCTTGCGCAACGTCGTGCAAACGACGGGTCAAGTAACCCGAGTCAGCAGTACGAAGTGCAGTGTCTACAAGGCCCTTACGAGCACCTGGCGTAGCGATGAAGTACTCGAGTGTTTCGAGACCTTCACGGAAGTTGTTCTTGATTGGGCGAGGAATCATGTCTCCACGAGGGTTGGCCACAAGACCACGCATACCGGCGATCTGACGCATCTGGGTCATGTTTCCACGAGCACCTGATCCGATCATCATGTCGACTGGGTTGTTCTTGAGAGCCTTGAACTCGATTTCCATTGCCTTTTGCACGTCGGCTGTTGCGTCTGTCCAAATGCGCACTTCTTGCTGACGGCGCTCGCCGTCGGTGATGATGCCGCGCTTGTACTGATTCTCAACTTTTTCAGCCTGCTTTTCGTAATCATCCAAGATTGCGCGCTTTGCTTTTGGAGTCTTGACGTCGTCCACCGAAACGGTAAGACCCGACTGGGTCGCGTAGCGATAGCAAAGGTCTTTGATGTCGTCGAGTGCGTTAGCAATCTCGGACTTAGCAAAGTGATCGCTCAAACGCTCTACGATGACGCCAAATTCACGCTTGCGCAATGGCTCGGTGATATGACCAAACTTGGCAATAAAGCCGGCTGGCAAACGCTCTTCAAACAACAAGCGTCCAGGTGTTGTCGTCACATACTTCTTGTTTGCCGACAAATACTTTTCGTCGGTAACAGATGACTGACTAGGAACTTGGATCTTGGCGTGCAAGTCGATGTCCTGGTTGTCAAGCGCACGAATGATTTCGTACAACTGACGGAACACGCGGCCCTCGCCCTTCACTCCATCGCGAAGCTCGGTGAGATAGAAACCACCGATGACCAAGTCTTGCTGCGGCGTCACAATTGGTCGACCAGATGCTGGTGACAAAATGTTGTTGGCGCTCAACATCAACACGCGGGCTTCAGCCTGCGCTTCAACCGATAACGGCAAGTGAACTGCCATCTGGTCACCGTCGAAGTCGGCGTTAAACGCTGTACATACGAGTGGGTGCAATTGAATTGCCTTGCCCTCTACGAGCAATGGTTCAAACGCTTGGATGCCAAGTCTGTGCAACGTCGGTGCGCGGTTGAGCAACACTGGATGCTCTTTGATCACGTCTTCGAGCACGTCCCACACTTGAGACTTACGACGCTCGACCATGCGCTTGGCACTCTTGATGTTTTGTGCAAGCTGTTGATCAACAAGACGCTTCATCACGAATGGCTTAAACAATTCGAGTGCCATCAACTTTGGCAAACCACACTGCTGCAAGCGCAGAGTTGGACCAGCCACGATTACTGAACGACCCGAATAGTCAACGCGCTTACCGAGCAAGTTTTGACGGAAGCGACCTTGCTTACCTTTGAGCATGTCGGAAAGTGACTTGAGCGGACGGTTGCCCGGACCAGTAACTGGACGACCACGGCGACCGTTGTCGAACAATGCGTCTGATGCTTCTTGCAACATGCGCTTTTCGTTGTTGACGATGATTTCTGGTGCACCCAAGTCGAGCAAGCGGCGCAAACGGTTATTGCGGTTGATCACTCGGCGGTACAAGTCGTTCAAGTCGGATGTTGCAAAACGTCCACCGTCCAACTGCACCATTGGGCGCAGGTCTGGAGGAATAACTGGAATGACGTCAAGCACCATTGCTTTTGGATTGTTGACCAAGCGGCCGGCATCGTCGCGACGGTTGAACGAAGCGATGATCTTGAGGCGCTTGATGGCTTTTTGCTTGCGCTGAGTGCTCAGCACTTTGCCGTTATAGCCATTGATGATTGCATCGCGCAGCAATACTTCTTCTGCTTCGAAGTCGATGGTGTCGATCAGTGACTTGATTGCTTCTGCGCCGGTGCCACCAACGAAATACTCGCTGTAGCGATCTTTGATTTCGCGCCACAACTCTTCGTCTTCGACGATCATGCGGGTGTGCATTTTGCCAAAGGTGTCAAGTGCGCGTTGTGTCAAGTCGATTTCACGTGCATAACGATCGGTGATCGCTTGCAAGTCTTTGTCGATCAACTTTTGGCGAACACGAATGTCGGCTTCTTTGGCGCCAGACTTTTCGAGTTCCTTAAGTTCTGCTTCGGCATCTTTTTGACGCTGCTTGATTTCTTTTTCGCGGTTCTTGATCAATTGATCGCGGTCTTCAAGCGATTCTTTTTCGAGTTCTGGAAACTCGGTGTGGCGCTTGTCGATGTCGACACTTGAGACCAACCAGGCTGCGAAGTAAATGACCTTCTCTAGTTGCTTTGCCTTGATCTCTTCGCGTGGCTCGAGGCCGCCCAAGAGGTATGCAAGCCATGAACGGGTACCGCGTAGGTACCAAATGTGCACAACTGGTGCAGCAAGTTCGATATGGCCCATGCGCTCGCGGCGCACTTTTGAACGTGTGACTTCAACGCCACACTTTTCACAAATGATGCCCTTAAAACGAACACGCTTGTACTTACCGCAGTAGCACTCCCAGTCGCGAGTAGGTCCAAATGTCTTTTCGCAGAACAGACCGTCGCGCTCTGGGCGCAAGGTGCGGTAGTTGATGGTCTCAGGCTTTTTGACTTCGCCACGTGACCAGTTGCGAATGTCATCGGCTGTTGCCAAACCAATGCGCAACTGCTCAAAGCTGTTGACATCCACCTTGTTCTTGAATTCTGTTCCTACGTCAGCCATATCGTTTCCTCTTCCTCGTCCTTGTCAGCGTCGATTCAAAAATCAATTAACAAAATTGGATGTTTAGTAAGCCTTTTCGCGGCGTCGTTCACGGTCACGGTCATCGGCATCTGATCCACGCTCTGGGCGTGAGATGTCAATTCCCAGTTCTTGTGTTGCACGGAACACGTCCTCATCCATGTCGGTGAGTTCGATGTTCTTGCCTTCGTTCGAAATAACTTCGACATCCAGACAGAGTGCTTGCATTTCCTTCATGAGCACCTTGAAGCTCTCAGGAATGCCAGGCTCTGGAATGTTTTCGCCCTTGACGATGGCTTCGTACACGCGCACACGGCCAAGCACGTCATCGCTCTTAATCGTGAGCAATTCTTGCAAGCAATATGCAGCGCCGTAGGCCTCGAGTGCCCACACTTCCATCTCACCGAAGCGCTGGCCACCGAACTGTGCTTTACCACCGAGCGGTTGCTGAGTGATCATGCTGTATGGACCAGTTGAACGTGCGTGGATCTTGTCGTCGACCATGTGGGCGAGTTTCAAGATGTACATGTAGCCAACCATCGTGGTGTTGTCATAGAACTCGCCGGTGCGACCATTGCGCAACTGCGTCTTTCCATCACGACCGATCAAACGAACACCGTCTGCAGACTCAGGGTTGAGGTTTTCCAACATCGACTGAATTGTCGGGTGTTGTCCTGCAGCCTCTTCTTCGTCCCAGTGGGCGCCGTCAAACACCGGCGTTGCAATAAATGTTGCAGGCGTGGTGTTGATGCGTGTCTTTGTCTCGGTGCCACGAATTGGATTGGCTCCGACGGTCTTGTTGTTCTTGGTATCTTCCCAACCCCAACGTGCGCAGTAACCCAAGTGCGCTTCCAGCACCTGACCAATGTTCATGCGGCTTGGCACGCCCAGTGGGTTGAGGATGATGTCGACAGGAGTTCCGTCAGCCATGTGTGGCATGTCTTCGATCGGCAAGATCTTGGAGATGACACCCTTGTTACCGTGACGTCCAGCCAACTTGTCTCCAACGGAGATTTTGCGCTTTTGTCCGACATAAATACGTACGAGTTGGTTGACGCCTGGTGGCAATTCGTCGCCGACTTCGCGGTCACCCTTGTCGCGTGACAACACCTTGACGTCGATAACTTTGCCGCTCTCACCGTGCTTGACCTTGAGGCTCGTGTCGCGAACTTCGCGAGCCTTCTCACCGAAGATTGCGCGCAAGAGGCGCTCTTCTGGTGTCAGTTCGGTTTCGCCCTTTGGCGTAACTTTTCCAACCAACACATCGCCAGGTCCTACTTCAGCACCAACGCGAATGATTCCGCGATCGTCCAAGTCGGCCAAAATGTCTTCTGACAAGTTTGGAATGTCGCGTGTGATTTCTTCTGGTCCGAGTTTCGTGTCACGAGCATCCACTTCGTATTCCTTGATGTGGATAGATGTGAGTACGTCTTCTTTGACCAAACGCTCGCTCAAGATGATGGCGTCTTCGAAGTTGTAACCCTCCCATGGCATAAATGCCACGAGCAAGTTTTTGCCGAGTGCGAGTTCGCCCTGATCGGTCGATGGACCGTCAGCGAGCAAGTCGCCCTTCTTGACTGTCTGACCTTCGCGCACACGAATGATGTGGTTGATGCAGGTGTCCTGGTTAGAACGGCGGAACTTATAAAGCCTGTGCTCGCCTTCCGACTTCTTCAAGTTGTCGTATGCAATGGTGATGCAATCACCAGTTACAGCGGTGACAGTTCCTGAATCTTTTGCAAGAATCAAGTCGGCGCCGTCACGTGCAGCACGTGCTTCGATGCCGGTACCGATGTATGGCGCTTCTGCGCGCAACAGTGGGACGGCCTGACGTTGCATGTTGGCACCCATCAAGGCGCGGTTTGCATCGTCGTGCTCCAAGAACGGAATCAACGCAGTCGCAACAGAAACAATCTGTCGTGGTGAAACGTCGATGAAGTCAACTTCAACTGGTGGCACGTAGCCGATGTCGGTTGTTGAACCGAAGAAGCTTTCTGCTTCGAGCATCTTCTTCAAGTCATCCAAGCTGGCTGCCTGTGGTGAACGACGCACGAGCACGCGCTCTTGCTTAAACGAACCATCGGCATTGAGTGGAGTGTTGGCCTGAGCAACGACGTAGTTTTCTTCTTCGTCGGCTGGCATGTACACGATCTCGTTGGTGACCTTGCCGTTTTTGACGCGACGGTATGGGCTCTCGATGAAACCAAATGGATTGACGCGAGCGAAGGTTGACAACGCACCGATCAGACCGATGTTTGGACCTTCTGGAGTCTCAATTGGGCACATGCGACCGTAGTGAGAAAAGTGAACGTCTCGAACTTCGAAACCTGCACGCTCACGGCTCAGTCCGCCTGGTCCAAGTGCCGACAAACGACGGCGGTGGGTCAAGCCCGACAACGGGTTGACTTGGTCCATGAACTGCGACAACTGCGAAGTTCCGAAGAACTCTTTGATTGCTGCAACAACTGGACGCACGTTGATCAACGTCTGAGGTGAAATTGCCTCGACGTCTTGTGTGGTCATGCGCTCGCGCACAACGCGCTCCATACGTGACAAACCAATACGTACTTGGTTCTGAATCAACTCGCCTACCGAACGAATACGACGGTTTGCAAAGTGATCTTGATCATCCAAGCGGTAGCCAGGCTCTTGCTTGACGAGGTGCAACAAGTACGACATCGTTGCCAACACTTCGCAACGGCTCAATACATCTTGACCTTCGGTTGGAACGTCGAGTTGACCGAGTTCTGTACCTTTTTTCAGACCAAACAGTTGCTCAATCTTTTCGATCTCTGCACCAAGCTTGCGATTCAGTTTGTAGCGACCAACGCGTGACAAGTCATAGCGGCGGTTTTCGAAAAATGCAGTTTCGAAATATGCGCGTGCCGACTCGAGGGTTGGTGGCTCGCCTGGACGTGCGCGCTTGTAAATTTCGATGAGTGCTTCTTCGCGGGTTGGAGCGATTGGACGCTCCTTCTCCCATTGGCCCTCAAGGAAGTCGAAGTATGCAACGAAGCGATCCAAGAAACCTGGAGCGTTAATTTCGTCGTAACCGAGTGCGCGAAGCAATGTGAAGATGCCCAAGCGACGCTTGCGTGCAACACGTGTGCCGGCAGTGACGTCTTTACCTGGCTTGTGCTCAACGTCAAACTCGAGCCACTCACCGCGGTATGGGTGAATTGTGCCCTTGACCAACTGATGCTTCGACAAGTTACGCAAGCGATAGCGCTCGCCTGGTTCGAAGATCACGCCAGGTGAACGAACAAGCTGCGATACAACAACACGCTCGGTGCCGTTGATAACGAAGGTTCCCTTTTCGGTCATCTTCGGGAAGTCGCCCATGAACACGGTCTGCTCTTTGATTTCACCAGTCGGCTTGTTGAGGAAACGTGCGCGCACAAAAACTGGCGCGGCATACGTCATGTCGCGTTCGCGACACTCTGCAACAGTGAACTTTGGTTTTGGACAAAGATCTTCGTCGTTTGGATCAAACTCGAGTTCGAGTTGTAGATCGTCGCTGAAGCCTTTGATTGGTGAAATATCATCGAAGGCCTCTTTGAGCCCTTCTTTGAGGAACCAGTCAAAACTCTCGCGTTGTACGGCGAGCAAGTCTGGAAGTTCGAGTGTTTCTGGAAGGGTCGCGAACGAATATCGTTCGCGTGCTGACGCACGTGAGGCCACTAAGTTACTCCTGATCGAGAAGCGGTGAATACAAATCGACGCGCCCAGTGAACGACCCAATTGGGAAGCTCACAAGACGACGCACGGCAACCGACTAGGCTACCGCCGCTTTCGCGGTTTACGCCCGGTCTTTTAGCAGGTCTGCGCGCTGGGACTGTTGTCCCAGACGCGAAAGACCTACAGGGATGGTGTTATTGCAACTCGACGGTTGCGCCGGCCTCTTCGAGCTTGGCCTTTGCCTTAGCGGCATCTTCCTTGCTGGCCTTCTCGAGAACTGGCTTTGGAGCGCCATCGACCAAGTCTTTGGCTTCCTTGAGACCCAGGCTGGTCAACTCACGTACTGCTTTGATGACCTGAATCTTCTGTGCGCCTGCGTCCTTCAAGACGACAGTGAATTCGTCTTGCTCGGCTGCTGCTGGTGCTGCTGCTCCGCCGCCGGCTACTGCAACTGCCGCTGGGGCTGCTGCTGTCACGCCGAACTTCTCTTCGAATGCATCAAGGAGGTCCTTGAGTTCGATGACGGTCAATTCTGCGATTCCGTCAAGAATCTGGTCTTTGGTAATTGCCATGATTATTTCTCCTGTTTTCTGTATTGATCTAGTTGTTGGATCTGATTGTTGGATTTGATTAATGAATTACAACGTGTGCTTTATGCGGCTTCTTTGGACTCGATAAGTGACTTGAGGCCGTAGGCAACCTTGCGCAATGGTGCTTGCAGCAAGTTGGCCGTCTTGTTGAGCGGTGCTTGCAACATGCCAGCGAACTGGGCAAGGAGGACTTCGCGTGGTGGCAAGTCGGCCAACACTTTAAGTTCTTTGGCATTGACAGTTTTGCCGCCAATTACGCCACCCTTGAGCAACAACAATGGGTTTTCTGTGGCGTGATCGCGCAATGCCTTGGCCACTGCTGATGCGTCACCCTTAACAAACGTGATGGCAGTTGGGCCAACAAGCAAGTCGTTCAAACCTTCGAAACCTGCTTCGGTTGCACCAAAGCGAGCGAGTGTGTTTTTGTAAACCTTGTATTCGGCACCATGCACGCGCAATGAGCGGCGCAATTTGGCCAACGAACCTACGGACATGCCGCGGTACTCGGTGACCAATGCTGCGTCAGCAGCAGCGAACTTTGCTGCGACTTCCGCGACGACTGCAGTTTTTGCTGCGTTTGGAGTTGTTGCCATGATGATCCTCGTTTATTTGGTTCGTGTAGCGCGAGTGCTCGTTTGACGTGAAACGAACACTTCAAGCGCTGCAACCGACTTGCCGGTCGCGCTCTTCGAAGAATCCGCCTCGTTTGGTAGAACCGAAGTTCTGTTATTCACTTGCTTTCGCTTGTGAACCAAATGTCTGTGGCGAGCAACGCTCATTGTTGGTTTTTGCTTAATAAAAATGAGTGCTGTTATGTAGGTTGGTCAGGTTAGCGGGGTGTTTTGGCTATTCACCCCGCCACCAGACCGAAATAATGCTGAATTATTAGCAGTGGTATTAGTAGCTGCTGGTATCGATCTTGATGCCAGGTCCCATTGTTGAGGACACGTTGATCTTCTTGATGTAGCGACCCTTGGCCGAAGCTGGGCGGGCGCGCTGCAACTCGTCTAACACTGCCGAAAAGTTGGCTTCAAGAGCCGACAATTCAAAACTGGCCTTGCCGATTGGCACTTGCACGTTGCCGTACTTGTCGGTGCGGTACTCCACTTTGCCACCCTTAAATTCGGTGACTGCGCGAGCAACATCCAAAGTGACGGTGCCGGTCTTTGGGTTTGGCATCAGACCACGTGGTCCAAGTGCACGACCCAATTTTCCGACCATTGGCATCAAATCTGGGGTGGAGATAGCAATATCGAAGTCCATTTTGCCGGCTTCGATTGCTGCAGCAAGATCGTCGGTGCCAACAATGTCGGCGCCCGCATCACGGGCAGCCTGTGCTGCTTCGCCTGCTGCGAACACTGCAACACGCACAGTTTTGCCAGTGCCCGAAGGCAATGCAACGGTGCCACGAACTGCTTGGTCAGCTTTGCGTGGGTCAAGACCCAGGCGCACTGCGAGTTCAATGGTTTCGTCAAACTTGGCTGTGGCCAATGACTTTGCTTTGGCAATTGCCTCGGACGATGGGAACATCATCTCAACGTCGTAACTGGCAACTGCTGCTTTGTATTTTTTACCTAGTGGCATAAAGCCTCCCTCATTGTTATGTCGATCTGGCGAGGTAATCCAGATCAGACGTTGTTGTTAATAAAACTAAATCAGCCGACTGTCAAGCCCATCGAACGTGCTGTGCCGCGTACTTGTTGCTTGGCGGCTTCCATGTCGTTGGCATTCAAGTCAGGCATCTTGATCTTGGCTACTTCTTCGATGTCTTTTTCTGAAACCTTGCCAGCAATTTCTTTGCCTGGGTTCTTTGAAGCTTTGTCGAGGCCGGCCTTTTGACGCAACAACACTGATGTTGGTGGAGTCTTGAGTACGAACGAGAACGTGCGATCTTCGTAGATGGTGATGTCGACAGGAATGATCGTGCCGGCTTGCGCTTCGGTTGCAGCGTTGTACTGCTTCACGAAGTCCATGATCTGGATGCCGTGTGGTCCGAGTGCGGTACCTACTGGTGGGGCTGGTGTTGCCTTGCCTGCAGGAATCTGAATCTTGACGACTGCTTTGACGTCTTTCTTTGCCATGAGAGTATTTCTTTCTGTGTTGCGTTCGTATTGAGAATTAGAGCTTGGCTACTTGGCTGAAGTCCATCTCGACCAAGGTCTCGCGACCAAAGATGTTGACGAGTACTTTCAGTTTCATGTGGTCTTGGTTTACTTCGGCGACTTGTCCAGTGAAGTCGGCGAATGGGCCTTCCTTCACGCGCACACCTTCACCAATTTCGTATTCAAACTTCGGCGCCTTGCGCTTCGGTGCATCTTGTCCGTCACCCTTTGCGGTCAAGAAGGTTTCTACTTCTTTGCGCGACAACGGTGTTGGCTTCTGACCCTTTTGGCTTTGACCAACGAAACCAGTTACACCTGGTGTGTTGCGAATGCAATACCACGTGTCATCGTCCATCTCGCAACGAACGAGTAGGTAGCCAGGGAAAACTTTTTTCTGAACGGTCTGCTTGCGGCCGCCCTTGAACTCGACAACGTCTTCCATTGGAATAACGATTTCGTAAATGCGATCTTCGATGTGCATCGATGCAATACGCGACTGCATGTTGAGTTGTACTTTCTTTTCGTAACCGCTCTGCGAGTGAACAACAAACCATTGTCCTGGTCGCAACCACGGACGATCGATCTCTTCTTCCTCTGCGTCCTCGCCATCGGTGAGATCGAAGGCAACGTCGGGCGCGACCGTGTCGGTCGTGTCGAGTGGATCGTGAGTAAGAGTTGCGTCGTCAGTCATAGTTTTTGCCGTTCAGTGCGGGGTCAGTCCTTGTAAAGCCAGCCAGAAAGTATGCCAAATACTGCGTCCAATCCCCCCACAAACGCAGTAATCACCACAACAGTGGCTAAAACAATGATTGAGTAGCGGCGAATTTCGGGCCATTTTGGCCAGGCAACCTTGCGCATTTCGTCGCGAACCTCGCGAATGTACTGGGCTGGGCTGGTGCGCTCTTTGGTCTGACGTGGCGCGACGGAAGCACGGGCTTGGCGAACTGGTGCACCCTGCTCGTTGACTTCGCCCATTTTTTGCATGGCGCGCTTCTGTTGACGATTGAGATCCATTGACATAGAGGTATTTAGGCTATCGGAACACAATGCCTGCTTTTGCAGGGCAGGAGGGATTTGAACCCCCGACCATCGGTTTTGGAGACCGGCGCTCTACCAGCTGAGCTACTGCCCTATTTACTTTAGGTATATAGGAGAATTGAGGTTACCAGCCAATTGCGGCTGGCTCACAGCCGATTAATTCTGGTCTGCGTCGCGCGGCAAATCTTTGGTGCGACTCGTTACTTCACTAAAAGTTCCTTCGTCAACTATCTGGGCATTCTCAAGTCGATACAGACGGTCGCAATACTCCACAGTGCTCAGGCGGTGGGCCACAATGATCACGGTCTTGTCACCCTGCAACGCTTGAACTGCTTGCATCACACCATGTTCGGTTTCGGTGTCGAGCGAGCTCGTTGCTTCGTCGAGTACCAAGACATCAGGGTTGTTGTATAGCGCACGAGCGATTCCGATGCGCTGACGCTGTCCGCCCGACAAACGCACTCCGCGTTCACCTACAACAGTTTCCATTCCGTCAGGAAGGCTTGCCACAAACTCTTCAAGTTGTGCAGAGCGAATTGCCGACCTCACTGCGTCATCATCAATCTTGTCTTTTGGTAATCCAAAAGCAACGTTGCGTCGCAATGTGTCGTCGGTCAAAAATATTGACTGCGGCACATAACCGATTTGGTCTTGCCAACCACGCAAGTCGTCGTGAATATCGCCGCCATCTATACACACTCGGCCAGATGTAGGTTCAAGAAGGCCGAGCAAAATATCAACGAGAGTGCTTTTACCTGAACCAGACGGACCTACGAGACCAACTGCTTCACCGCGGGAAACAGAAATTGATATGTCTATTAGTGCCTCAGACGAAGATCCTGCGTACGCAAATGAAACATCGGCGATAGAGACATCTCTTTTGAAACTCGAACGTTGAATGCTTGTGTCACGAATCGGTATGGACAGGGAGAGATCAGAAAAAATCTCAGCAACTTGAGGACGGCTGACATTAATGAGCTGAAAATTGTTGATCATCCGATTAACTGCGGGCAGAAGACGGAAAGCCGCAGCGCCAAATAGACCCAGCACTGGCAGGATTTCTGTAAGTCCTCTCCCCAATAAAACCATCGTCGAAACAAGCATCGCAAGTCCGATGATTGTTAAAACTTCAAGACCGAATCTTGGCAAGACTTGAGCAACAGAGAACCGACGCTGAGCGGCAGAAAAGTGATTGAGATGTTCCTCATACTGGGAGACAAAATGATCTTCCGCACCAAGAATTTTTACATCCTTTACCCCGCCAAATCCCTGTTGCAAATGTTGCAACAGCATCCCCTTGTGAAAATTCTGCGACTCTCCCCATCTCTTAATTCGGGCATTTGTGAACTTCCGAAATAGGACCGAAGTAATACCAAAGATCAGGACTGTCACGATTGTGCCGATTGGCTCGAGTGCAATGAGCAATGCAAAAAGTCCGGTAGTCACGAGAATGTCAGACGAGATAACTAAAATGGGATCAAGTATTCCTGCCATAATGAGAGCGCTATTTTGCGAATTTCGCACCAGCATCGCAGAATTGCGTTGAAGATGAAACGAATAGGGCTGACCAAGATACGTTTCGTAGAGTTTGGTTCCGATGCGAGTTGTGACCGACATTGAATAACCCCGTTGGACCCACGTTCCCCAAATTAGGAATGCTGACTTAACGAAATAAACAAACACAAGTAAAGACATAGCGCCCACAACGAATTGTGTCTCCGTTGGATCACCCAAGAAATCATTAAGCCTTGGAAATTGCTCGAGATAGTTTGGTCGAGTAAGAAATCCAACCAGTGGCACCACAAGTCCGAGGCTCACCGTCTCCAAAACAGTTCCCACAAGCATGAGCAAAAGAATCCATCCGAGGCGACGACGTTCTTGCCTGTCGAGAACAGACCAAACTATTTTCGTTACGGAAGCATTCAGTTCATTGATCAATGACACGACCTCTGCAAATTCGCATATTGCCAGACCATTCTGTAGCCGAGATTTCCACTTACTTATCCTGTAGCGGCGGCCGGATTCGAACCGGCGACCTTCCGATTATGAGCCGGATGCTCTCACCAACTGAGCTACGCCGCCTAGATTACTGAGCCCTCTGTGGGAATCGAACCCACCACCTCTTCCTTACCATGGAAGTGCTCTACCGAATGAGCTAAGAGGGCGAAACTATTCTCAATGAATATTTAACACCTACAAAAATCTTACCGTTTGTTGTCACCTCAAATAAGCGGACTACTGCTGAATTGGTGGGCCGGGAAGGATTCGAACCTACGTAGGCATAAGCCGGCAGATTTACAGTCTGCTCCCTTTGGCCGCTTGGGTACCGACCCACAAGCATGAAAGCCTATCGGCTTGAGTATTGTGTCGGTCATGCCAAGTTTTGATGTTGTTTCCGAAGTAGACCGCCAGGAACTCAAGAATGCCGTTGATCAGGCACAACGCGAACTTGCAAATCGCTTCGACTTCAAGAATACCGACTCGTCAATTGAGCAAAAAGAACTGGTTCTCACAATCAGAACATCAAGCGAAGACCGCCTACGCGCCCTCAAGGTCCTTCTGGAGGAGAAGTTCGTTAAACGTCAGATCTCGTTGAGGGGTCTCGAGTGGGGCAAAGTTGAGCAAGCAAGTGGTGAAAGCGTTCGCCAGATCGTCACCGTTACTGTCGGCATCTCGTCGGATAAAGCGCGTGAGATAAATAAACTCATCAAAGAAAAAGCACCAAAAGGAATAGCAAGCCAAACACAGGGTGAGCAATTGCGAGTGACTGGCAAGAAGCGAGATGACCTTCAGACAACAATGGCCCTTCTTAAAGGTGCAGACCTAGGTATCGCAATTCAATTTGAGAATTTCCGCGATTAATGCGGAGTTAGTCCTCGCCCGGGGTTTCAGCGGCGCGGCGCTGCAGCTCGCTCACCACTGAAGCATCCGCAAGTGTTGAGGTGTCGCCCAAGTTGCGACCTTCAGCAACATCGCGAAGTAAGCGTCTCATGATCTTGCCGCTGCGAGTCTTTGGTAAATCGGGTGTGAAATAGATGGCTTTCGGTTTAGCAATTGGTCCAATTTCAGTTGCCACATGATCGCGCAATACTTGCTCACTCACTTCGAGCCCACCACGCAACGTCACATACGCGATAATCGCCTGGCCTGTCATGGCGTCGTTAGCACCTACTACTGCAGCCTCAGCAACACTTGGGTGAGACACCAAAGCACTCTCTACTTCTGTCGTACTTATACGGTGGCCCGACACGTTCATTACATCGTCAACTCGACCAAGCAACCATAGGTACCCGTCGTCGTCCAACTTCGCTCCATCTCCAGCAAAGTACTTGCCACTGAAGCGGCTCCAATAGGTTTCGCGATAACGCTTTTGGTCGCCCCAAATACCGCGCAACATTCCTGGCCATGGTTTTGTCAGCGTGAGATACCCACCACCCTGGCTGACACGGTTACCTTCTTCGTCAACTAGTTCAGCACCAACACCTGGCAATGGAAATGTTGCTGAGCCTGGTTTCGTAACAGTCACTCCAGGTAATGGCGCGATCATGATGCCACCTGTTTCGGTTTGCCACCACGTATCAACGATCGGACACTTTCCACCACCAATATTTGCTTGGTACCACATCCATGCTTCGGGGTTGATCGGTTCGCCAACACTTCCAATTAATCGCAACGACGACAAATCATGCTTGGCTGGCTCTTCCGTTCCCCACTTCATGAACGTGCGGATTGCAGTTGGTGCAGTATAAAAAATAGTTGCTTTGTACTTTTCAATAATTGACCACATGCGATCATTGGCCGGAAAATTTGGAACACCCTCATACATCACTTGTGTTGCGCCATTGGCAAGTGGCCCGTAGACGATGTAACTGTGCCCCGTTATCCAACCAACGTCAGCGGTACACCAGAAAATATCTGTTTCGGGGTGATGGTCAAACACGTATTTAAAGGTGTATGCAACATGGGTGAGGTAACCACCTGTGGTGTGCATAATTCCCTTTGGCTTACCTGTTGTGCCTGAGGTGTACAACAAAAACAGCAATTGCTCTGCGTCCATAGGCTCGGCGACGCACACGTCATCAGCCTTGGCCATGAGTTCGTGATACCAGTGATCGCGACCACTCTGCATCGACACTTCATTGTTGCCACGCTTCACCACAACAACATGCTTGATTGTCGTAGTCAATTTAACCGCGTCATCAGCCTGATTTTTGAGCGGAAACACTTCGCCCCTGCGCCAACCACCATCGGCGGTAATCAACACCTTCGCTTCAGCGTCATTAATGCGGTCAGCAAGCGACTGTGATGAAAAGCCTCCGAATACAACGCTGTGTGCAGCACCAATACGCGCACACGCAAGCATCGCTACTGCAGCTTCCGGAATCATCGGAAGATAGATATTGACGCGGTCGCCCTTTGTTACACCGAGCGTTTTCAGTACGTTGGAAAACTTTTGTACTTCTGCCAGCAGGTCGGCGTAGGTTACAACCCGAGAATCACCGGGCTCACCTTCCCAATAGAAAGCAACTTTGTCGCCCCGACCAGCCAACACATGCCGATCTAAACAGTTATACGAGACATTAAGTTTCCCATCGGCGAACCATTCTGAATACGGGGGATCCCACTCGCACACTTGCGTAAAGGGCACTGACCAATCAAGCAACTCTCGTGCCTGTCGAGCCCAAAACCCTTCATGGTCTCGCTCAGCTTCGTTATACAACGACATATCACTCGTATTTGCAGACTGAACGAACTCAAGTGATGGCGGAAACTTACGCTGCTCATAGGACAGTGCCTCAATCGCCTGCAGATTGTCACTCATATTTGTTCTGGCTCCCTAGTTTGGCGACAACTTTCCCAACTGCGAGACTAGTCAATCCCTATGAATAGCCCTCAAACGAAAACTGCTGATACTCAAGCCAGCTTTGGGTTTATTGACTGGATGCTGTCGCTCGGCATGGCCCTCACGTGGGGTTCATCCTTTCTTTTAATTGACATCGCGATCCGTCACTTCCATACATCAGTTGTTCCATTCGGGCGCACTGGTTTTGGAGTCGCTGCGCTATTACTTCTTCCGAGTGCTCGGCACCGTGTTGCGCGCGAACATTGGCCTCGATTGGTCGTTCTCGGTTTTGTATGGATGGCGCTGCCATTTTTGTTATATCCACTTGCCGAGCACACTGTCTCGAGCAGCATTACAGGAATGATGAATGGTGCACTGCCTGTCGTGGTCGCTGTCGTCACAGCAATCTGGATTCGAACTATGCCGAGTGGTCGCCGAATGTTTGCTGTGCTCATAGGGTTCTGCGGAATTTTGCTGATCGCGCTTCCATCCATCAACGATGGATCTGCAGCAGACGTGAAGGGCATTCTGTATTTGGTTGCTGCACTTCTCTCCTACGCAGTCGCAATCAATATCGCGCGTCCACTTCAAGCCATCTACACGCCTGGCACTCTCATGTTGCATGTAGAGATCGTGGCTTTTGTGATGTCGGCTCCTTACGGCGTTTGGGGCTTCAGCCACTCGACATTCTCACTTTCTTCGTTTAGTGCACTCGCCGTGTTGGGCGTTCTCGGCACAGGTTTTGCATTTGTGCTCTTTGCAACACTTTCAAAACGCACGGGTGCTGTACGCAGCATGATCCCCACATACTTCACACCGTTAGTCGGCACAATCCTTGGCACCACATTCAATAATGAACCGCTGTTGATTCTTTCAGTGGTCGGAATGTTTGTGGTGATTATTGGTGCCTACTTGATGAGCAAACCAGAAATAATGAATTCACTTAAAGTTTGACCATTAGGTCAGGAAGAGACCCCTCATCAGCATCCTCTGAAGTGATACATCAAGCCAGATAAATGCACTATTTTGATAAATATGGATACCAAGCGCTTAGACATTCAAGGGCTTCGCGGCATTGCGGTTTTGGCTGTGGTGTTGTATCACGCAAACTTGTTTGTTCACGGTGGATTTGTTGGAGTCGACATATTTTTTGTCATTTCGGGATACGTGATTTTCAAATCAATACTTCGAGATTATGGGGCAGCAAACTCAATTGATGTTTGGGGTTTCATAATTCGAAGAATTCATCGATTACTTCCAGCTATTTCCCTCTTGATCATTTGCACACTAATTGCATCTGTCTTTGTACTTTCTCCATTTGGTGATCAGCAACAGGTTGCTCGAACTTCGCAAACAGCTTCGCTTTTTACAGCAAATATCTATCTCGCACTGCAGAATTCCTATTTTGCACTCGTTAATAACCCACTGAGACACACTTGGACGTTGGCAGTAGAGGAGCAATTTTATCTCTGTCTAATCATTCTTCTATACGTTCTTCACCTGGTAGCTCGGAGAATCTCTGCTGAATTTACAAAATTCGTTCTTGGATCGGTCATTGTGCTCGGCTCTATATCATTTCTGTTGAGCGTAATGTTCTCTTTTGGGAACAGACTGATTCCCCTACCCACGCGAGTGGCCTTCTTTAGTATGCCGACTAGGGCATGGGAGTTTTCTGTAGGAATTTTGATTGCTCTCATAGAAACCTCGCGCCTGCGAAATAAATTTGGATTGGTATTTTCAAACTCAATTTCCCTAATAGGAATGTCTCTAATTGCTGTTGCATTTTTTCGATTCAATACTTTCACTACATTCCCTGGATTTGCTGCAGTAATACCCGTTATCGGATCTGGACTACTCATTCTTGATTCCCACGAAGGCAGTCTCGTTAAACGCGCACTAAAATTTAGGCCATTAGTTTGGATCGGTGATATTTCATATAGTTGGTATCTATGGCATTGGCCGATGATTGTTTTTTCTGTAGTCCTATGGCCAGGAAGTCATGTTGCTATCATTTCCGCAGCATTTGGCTCAATTGTTCCTGCCTTAGCGTCGTACTATCTTCTTGAAAATCGTTTACGCATAACTTCAGAATCACCCAGAGGGCAAAGATCAACACTAAAAATATTTTTAGTTTCAGTATTTGCTCCACTTCTGGTTTCTGGTGCAGTAATCCTTGGAGCCTCAACTGGGTACGGTTTGCATAGAAATATCTCTCCCGGATTAACTGAGTCGATCGCATACAAATCTGGGTGCCAAATGGACGTCCTTCCCTTCCCTCAGAAAACTTGTATTTTTATGAGGTCTCCTAGTAGACCGTTGGTCTTACTTGTCGGCGACTCACAAGCTGGCGTAATTAGCGACCCACTTTATACAGCGTCAAAATCACTCAATCTCAATTTTGCGGTTTGGTTCAATAATGGTTGCCCTATTTTTCCAGAACCTACTCTGGAGAGGAGCGATTGCCAGCCATATTTGAATGCTTTACCTGAACTGATAGCGAAGCTAGACCCAGCGTTGATTCTGATTGCCAACTCTTCCACGTTGTATACAACTGCAGGCTCACAAGGTGGCGGACTGACAATAACCAAAGAAAATGGCAAACCATCTTCCACTTACCAAGAAGCAATTGAGACCTGGATCAATGGTCTATCCGCAACTCTCTCAAGGCCTGAGCTGTTGAGTCGTCGCGTAGTGCTTGTTGGTCAAGTTCCACCTTCACAGTTTCTTAGTCCTTCAATATTGCGACCAAAAGTATCAACTCAGTCGTTTGATCTTTCATCCTCATCAGACAGAAATCTAATTATTCAAAGAGAGAAAGAAGTAATCAACGGATATTCAAATTCGTTCTTTTTTGACACTGCTGATTACCTCTGCCCGAAGGGAGCCTGCAAATATTCAACAGAAGGCAAAGACGCGTACAATGACTCTCTTCATCTCACTGTAAAAGGGGCAATGTTGTTGAGTGATGGATTTAAGGAAATGCTTCAATTACAAGTTAAATGAATTGATTGATTTTTTCCATACATTTGTATCGAATCCTCCGAGACCCGAGGAGTCGGTAAGAGCATTTGCTTCTGCGGAGCGACTGCGCATTTTCATTGCTGCCACATCCGGCGCACTCTTCATGCTCTCCCAGTATTCGGTACCTTCACGCACAAGCTCGTCGATACCCCACTGGGTCAAGAAATCGGCTTGGGTTGCAGCAGAAAATCCTGAAGGTAACTGATCGAGCATCACTTGCGCAGTGATGTCTTGAGAGCCTGGATCGGACAGATAGTGCGTTCCCCGACCCTGATCTCGGTATGTGCGTAACCACTCACGCCAAGGGGAGAGCGCAATCTCGGCAGTTGAAGCACTGCAATAATCGAATAACAACAATCTGCCATTACTGATCTTTGCCAAACTGTCACGCACCCATGATGCGGCAACATCTTGAATTGGTGCCCGTGAACCAAGTGGTGCAGTCTGTGGCAGGCACGTTGGAACTACACCTGGTGTGCGCAGCACTTCAACAAACTGACCGCCAGAAGCTTGCGAAACAAAGGCCTCCATCCACGAACCATCAAACACAAACAACCTAAATGGCAAATTGTCGAGTAACTCGTTTGCCAGTATCACACCGTTGATCGGCCCATCTGGCATGGTTTCGCGAGACTCAACGTCCTGCGGATGCAGTGCTCGTTGCGAAGCCGAAATCTCGACTGCCACATAATGCATCGCCCCGAGGCATTCGGGTTGAGCCGCCAAGATGCTGCGCGCAAATGTGCCAGGGCCCGCGCCGAATTCAACAACATCGAATCGACTTGGTGACCCAAGTTCTTTCCACCATGCGTCAAGTGCACGAGCAATCACTGTGCCAAAGAGCGGACCTACTTCGGGGCTCGTAATGAAGTCCCCACCACGTCGTCCAGCACGGCCACCTGTTGTGTAAAAACCGCCTTGGCCATACAACGCAAGTTGCATGTATTCGCTGAATGGAATTGCTCCCCCAGCAGCGGCAATAGCCGCAGATATTTCGTCAGCCGCCGAAGGCACCAGTGATGCGCGCAATATCGCCGAAGTGCATTGCAATTCCTGGCAACACTCCGAGCACCAATGTGGCTACGCCTGTAATTCCAAGTGCGAGGGCGAGCGAGCCAGGTGTGCGAATCGGTGTGACGTCACCATGTGGTGCAGGCTTCATCCAGATTTCGCGCATCACATTTCCGTAGTAACCAAATGCGATCACTGAGTTGACTGCGCCAATGAGTGCGAGCCCGTAAGCCCAACCGGTGCCTGCGCTGATGAGTGTTTGGAACGCGGCAAACTTTCCAATCCAACCACCCAGTGGCGGTATGCCAGCGAGTGATGCAAGGAAAATTGTTGCGA
>JBJOEQ010000050.1:0-3969 GCA_046049195.1 Actinomycetota bacterium
GCACCGAATGGCAAACTCAAAGTCAAAGTGCTCGACACCGAATCTGCACGATAGAAAGTTTTAACTCACACACAATGTCACTCCCTCCAGGTCGTGCGCTCGAATTACCGGGCCGTGGTCAAACATTTATTCGCGAGGTGCAGGGGCCACCTGGTGCTCCAACAATTTTTCTGTTGCACGGTTGGACAGCAACTGCAGATCTCAATTGGTTCACCGTATTCGACACGCTTGGCGAACATTTTCGAATCATTGCACCAGACCATCGCGGTCACGGCAAGGGCATCAATTCTAAAAGTCCGTTTCGCTTAGAAGATTGCGCCGACGATGTCGCCGCAATCGCCGATGTGCTCGGGATCAATACGTTCATTCCAGTTGGTTACTCCATGGGCGGCACCATTGCCCAGTTGGTCTGGAAGCGTCACGAATCTCGAGTACGCGGACTTGTCTTGTGCTCGACTGCCGCAAGCTTTGCCGTGTCGCGCGAAGAGCGACTGTCGTTCTTGGGGCTCACAGGGTTGGCGGTCCTTGCGCGTCTCACCCCCACCCAAACCATTGATTGGCTCACCGAACAGATGTTTTTGCAACGTAAAGGTGACGGTCTTGAACCGTGGGCTCTCGAGCAGATGGCTTCGCACGATTGGCGCAAAATTATTGAAGCAGGCAGTGCCATTGGCAACTTCGATTCAACTTCGTGGCTCAAACAAGTCGATGTACCGGCGTCAGTGGTGATCACCACCAAAGATCAGGTTGTTGCAGTTGATCGCCAGCAGCGACTTCTCGACTTACTCGACGATGTAGATGCGCACTTTTTTGATGGCGGGCACAACGCCGTCTACACCGACCATGGCACATATGCACCAATGTTGCTTGCTGCAATCACAAGCGTTCACGAACGCTCAAAACTTCTGCTGTAATAACTGCTATAGATCTAGCCCTATGTCGAGCACTTTGGCAGAGTGCGTAAGAGCACCCACCGAGATGTAGCGCACACCAGTTGCGCCAACTGCGGCTGCTGATTCCAGCGTCAGTCCACCGCTCGCCTCCAAGATCACGTCTTTGCCAGTTGCGTTTCGATGACTCGCAGCAATTGCCACCGCCTCTTTCAACATTGCAGGCGCCATGTTGTCGAGCAACACCAAATCGGCACCTGCGCCAAGAGCAATATGCAATTGGTCAAGCGTGTCCACCTCTATTTCAATTGCAATGTTTGGTGCATAAGCCAGCACCAGCGCAAACGCTTCGGCCACCCCGCCTGCTGCAGCAATGTGATTATCTTTCACAAGCGCGGCATCCGACAACGACATGCGATGATTCACTCCTCCACCACAGCGCACCGCATATTTTTCGAGTGCACGCATACCCGGTGTTGTTTTACGTGTGTCGCGCACTTGCGCACCAGTTTTGGCAAGCGCATCGGTCCATTCGCTCGTTGCAGTTGCAACACCACTTAAGTGACAAAGCAAATTGAGCGCAGTGCGCTCAGCAGTCAGCAGTCCACGTGTGGGTGCTTCAACACTCATCAGTTTGTCGCCGGGCTTTACCCGAGCACAATCATCAACGTGCTTGGTCGCCACAATCTGGTCGCTGCCGCACACCATCTCGAGCACCGCAATTGCCACGTCAAGCCCCGCAATGCATCCATCGGCACGAGTTGCAAAAACGCCGGTGCCTCGTTGGCTTGCTGGCACTGTCGAATTAGTCGTGACATCGTGACCATTTTTTAAGTCTTCATCGAGCGCCACCGCAATAAGACGACGCACGTCGTCAAGCACGAGCCCACTCGCCAACAAACGTTGAGCAGTTGCGTCAGAGAGCTGGTGGTACTGCACCGCTACGCACTCTCTGTTGGCAGGTTGTCAATGATCAGTTGATTGTTGCGCAGTGAAACTTGCAAATGTCGCAACCAAATTTCACGAGCCTCAACGGTGTCGGTGCGGCGATGGCATCCTCTGCTCTCGGTGCGAGCCAATGCCGATGCAGCAACGGCTGTGGCTACTGTCAAAATATTTGTTGCTTCAAAGTTGCGTCGCGATGCTGGTGTCTTGGCATCAATCTTTTCTGCCACCACTGTCAACGCATCCATCGTCAATTGCAGGCCGTCTGGTCTGCGCAATACGCCAACATGTTTCGACATCGTCACACGCACGTGCGCACGCAACGAGTCGTCCAACAAACCAGTCGTCTTGTGCAACAGTGGGTCAATCGTGTTCATCAGAGGTTCAACACGTGTTGGCATTTTCCAGGCCAAGTTGCGACCAACTCGCGTACCCACCACAAGACTTTCGGTCAGGCTGTTTGACGCCAAACGATTGGCGCCATGCACGCCCGTGTAGGCCACTTCGCCAACGGCGTACAACCCTTCAACTTCCGTTGTTCCATCCATGTTTGAGTCAATCCCGCCACACGTGTAGTGGGCTGCTGGCGCAACAGGAATGCGATCGTGTTGTGGGTCAATGCCTGCCGCATTACACGCTTTGGTAATAAATGGAAACCGTGTTGCAAAGCGTTCGCCAATATGTGTCGCATCTAAATACACATGGTCATCAACGCCATTAATGTTTTTCGCCATCCGCGCACTGATCGCTGCAGCAACAACATCTCGCGGTGCCAAGTCTTCTTGCGGGTGCACGCCTTGCATAATTCTTTCGCCAGCGGCATCAAACAACACTGCGCCTTCGCCGCGCACCGCTTCCGAGATCAATACCTGCTGTTTTGTCGAGCCAACTTCTTGCCACAACACCGTTGGATGAAACTGTACAAATTCCAGATCGCGCAAAGTCAGGCCCGCTCGCAGTGCAAGTGCATGACCATCGCCAGTTACCGCAGGTGGATTAGAGGTGCTCGCAAACACTTGGCCATATCCACCAGTTGCAATCACGATTGCACGCGCAGTAACCACACCAACACTTGCAACTGTGCCGTCGCTATTGAGCATCGCAATGCGAATGCCAGCGACTTGACGCTTGCCCGAGGCAAGGTTTGGCCCAAACACCAAGTCGAGAGCAAATGCATTTTCCAAAACTTCCACACCAGCGTTAATTGCGTTTTCGTCAAGCGTTCGTTGAATTTCTGCACCAGATTGGTCTCCGCCAGCGTGCACAATGCGCGATCTCGAGTGTCCACCTTCGCGCGTGAGAGCACGAGCCCCATCTGCACCCGGATCAAAAGCGGCACCCATCTTTTCCAAATAGTCAATTGCCGTTGGCGCATCGCGCACCAACGAACTCACTGCATTCTCATCACACAATCCGCCGCCTGCATCCAATGTGTCACGCACGTGTTCGGCAAAAGTGTCGGCGGGGTCAAATACAGCGGCTAGTCCACCCTGTGCCCATGCTGTCGAGCCTGCATCAAGCGTGTCTTTGGTAACGATCAATACGTCGCGCACGGGTCGCGCTGCGAGTGCGGCAGCCAATCCTGCTGCACCAGAGCCAAGCACCACAACATCGGTGTCTCTCGTCCACGACACAGACGGCGCACTCAATGCTCCAGGTAACGAAACTTCGCGTGTCGTCACTACTGCTGCTACTCCTTCGTCCTTGAAGGTGTTCCTATTGCAATCATCCGCTCAACTGAGAGTCGCGCTCTGTCGGCAATGTCTCGCGGCACAGTCACTTCATCTCTACCTGTGCGCAATGCCTCTAGCAATTTCTCTGGCGTGTTCATTTTCATGTACTTGCACACTGCTGCACGATTAACAGGCTCAAAGATCACGAGAGGGTTGGCTTTGCGCAATTGATGCAACATGCCCGTCTCGGTTGCAACCAAAACTTTTGCGGCGCGAGTCTCTTTGGCAGCGGTAATCATCCCCGACGTTGACAATATTTTGGTGCGCTCTTTTGGCACAACTCCACTCGAGGCCAAATACATGGCCGATGTTGCACATCCACATTCAGGATGAATAAACAATTCTGCATCTGGTTCTGCAGCAACCATCGCTTTCAAGTCTTGACCATTAATACCTGCATG
>JBJOEQ010000051.1:0-5545 GCA_046049195.1 Actinomycetota bacterium
CTGGTTACGGAGTAATTGGTAAACGTCGTCGTGGCTGCGTGGATGCAAATCCGTTCATGACTACTGTCGCAGTGTGCGACAAAAAGTTTGCCGACGACGGAACACTTGATGACGGAATTGCCTACTCACGAGAGTACGAAAAGCTGTTTAATCATGACTTGGATGCTGTTCTCGTGTGCATGAGTAACGACATGGCGGCCGAAATCACTATCGCTGCATTAGAGCGCGGATTGCATGTGTTCTGTGAAAAACCACCCGCACGCAACATGGCCGAATTGCTTGCGGTCGTTTCGGCTGAAAAAGCACACCCTGAACTAAAACTGATGTACGGCTTTAATCATCGATACCACGATTCAGTGCAAGATGCACTCAAACTCATTAGATCTGGCTCGCTCGGCAAGATCATCAACATGCGTGGTGTTTACGGCAAATCCAAACTCATTACTTTTGATCAAGCCGATTGGCGGGCTAAACGTGAGATGGCCGGTGGCGGCGTACTGCTTGACCAAGGCATCCACATGGTTGACCTCATGCGTTTATTCGCTGGTGAATTTACCGATGTACACAGTTTTGTTTCGAACAGTCATTGGAACTACGACGTTGAAGACAATGCGTATGCAATCATGCGAACCTCAAATGGTGTCGTGGCAATGCTTAACTCATCAGCCACACAGTGGCGTCACCAGTTTTCGCTTGATATCAACCTGCAAAAAGGAAGCATCATCCTTCGCGGCATCTTGAGTGGTTCAAAAAGTTATGGCTCTGAAACCATGACCACAGTGTTTGCTAATCCTGATCGGGACAATGGTGATCCAAAAGAATCAACGCAGGAATATAGTTTTGACCCTTCGTGGACAGCAGAAATTGATGCCTTTGCAGAGGTTGTGCGCAACAACCTGCCAATTGAAAGCGGAACTTCTCACGACGCGCTGATGACCATGCAGCTGGTGCACAAGATTTACTACGCCGATCCAAAATGGCGTGACACGTATTCAATCCCTAATCCTGACTTCACCAATTAACACTGGAGCAAACATGAGCGGTGTGCAAAACAAAAAAGTTCTCGTCACCGGAACGTCGAGAGGCATCGGCCTTGCAATTGCTGAGGAATTTCTCAAGCAAGGCGCACAAGTGTTTGGAACTGCAACCAAGAGTTCTTCGCAAATGGGGTTTTCTGGTTTTTGTATCGCTGATTTCTCGAAGCGTGATGGCATTCAGCAGTGCGTAGATTTTGTTGAAGATGTTCAACCAGACATCGTGATCAACAATGCAGGAATCAATCAGCCTTCTTCGTTCGAAGGAATAGATTCTGAGAAGTTTCTTGAGATACAGCAAGTGAATGTTCTCGCGCCAATGGAAATCTGCCGCGCAGCAATCCCTCACATGGTCAGCAATAACTGGGGTCGGATAGTCAATATCTCGTCCGTATGGAGCAAGATTTCGAAAGAGCATCGAGCCCCCTATTCGGCAAGTAAGTTTGCGCTCGATGGAATGACCTTGGCGCTAGCTATTGAATACGCAAAACACAATGTTTTGGCAAACTGTGTTGCGCCGGGTTTCGTAGATACCGACATGACACGTGGAATTCTGGGGGAAGAGGGAATCAATAAGTTGATGCAAGTTGTGCCAATTGGTCGACTTGCCCAACCTGCAGAAATAGCAGCGTTTGTTGTGTGGCTGGCCAGCGCATCAAATACGTACATCACTGGGCAGAACATTGCGGTAGATGGCGGATTTACGCGTGCCTAGTTCAATTTCAATTCAGTCCCACAAGGGCATATATGAGGCTCGCTTTACCTCCGACTTATTGAATGACCCCTCCGTGCTCCTTGAAGGAGAACCGCACTTCATCATTGACAGCAATATTGCCCGCCTCTATTCACAGCAACTGCGAAGTGTTCTTCTTCATCAGAATGTGATTCTTGTCGATGTCACCGAACAGAACAAAAGCCTTGAATCGGCATCTCGCATTATTACTAAATTAGTTGCGCAAAAAATACGGCGCAACCATCACCTTGTAGCCATTGGCGGTGGAATCATTCAAGACTTAGTGTGCTTCATTGCAAGCACCCTCCTTCGTGGTGTTTCGTGGCAACTTGTACCCACAACACTTCTTGCACAAGCAGACTCGTGTATCGGCTCAAAGAGTTCGATCAACGTAGGTGATGCGAAAAACATTGTTGGCACTTTTTATCCACCAACAAAGATCTTTATCGACCAGAATTTCCTGAGAACGTTGCATCAGAGCGAGATCCGCTCGGGAATTGGAGAAATTCTCAAAGTGCATGCAATTGACTCTGCGGAGTCTTTCAATCGCGTTGCCACTTCACTAGATGCAATTACAAATGACTTGGATTTACTCCAGCCGTTTATACACTCTGCGCTCACCATCAAGAAGCGATACATCGAAGTAGATGAGTTTGACGAGGGAATTCGCAACATTTTCAATTTTGGTCACAGTTTTGGTCACGCAATTGAAAGTGCTACGAACTTTGGAGTTCCTCACGGAGTAGCGGTCACGATGGGTATGGACGTTGCATGCCAGATTGCAACATCGCGGGATCTCTTGCCAATGAGTGAATCAACACGCATGCGGGCTGCCTTGAAGATGAACTATGCGCCATTCGCGAAGGTTCAAATTCCACTTGACGCCTCCATGAATGCGCTGCTGAAGGACAAAAAGAACAGCACTACGGAACTTGGCCTTATTCTTCCAGTAGGCCAGCAGGCAAACATTGAAAAAGTAATGGTTCCTCCAAACGAAGAGTTTGTGGAGCAGTTCCGAATTGCCTTGGGTGCTCTTGCTCAATGACGAATTCTGTTCGCGTTGATGTCACAGTAAGCCAGTCGCAAGTACGCGCAGATATTGACTACACGATTCTTTGGGATGATTATTCCTCTCAAGAAAATGTCATTTCTCTTCCGGGATATGTTGAACTCCATGCCGATCGACTGCGCTTGCATTTTGCAGAGTTTGTCGACCAAGTTTCTCAAACTCCCCTAAATGGTGGCACCGTTTCCCAGCTTCTTCTCATCCGCAAAGACTTCAGCTATTGGTGGATGACACTGTTTGCTTCCACCAGGTGGGATCCAACAAGCAATATCAATCATGCAGTGAAACTCATGGCATTTGCGGAAATTTGCGAAAAGTTTTCAGCAACACAGGTTTCAGTTCATCTACCTAACGCGCGCATTGCTTCAGCTATCCAAACATTCTGCGCGACAAAAGGTATTGCAATTGCAGAACCTCTCGTGCTACACAAACAACTGAAACGTCGTTTGCCCAGATTTCGAGCAATTGCCGCAGTTGGAAAATTTGCACTCACCCACCGCAGGGTGAATGTGCTTGACAGAAAGAGTCAGTCCAGCACGCTCGTCGTTGATCACTTTGTGCGTTTCAATGAATCATCCATTGACGAGGGTCGATATGACTCGCAGTATTGGAATGCCTTAGGCAGCGATTTATCGTCGGACAAACATGGAGTTCGCTGGGCCCATCACTTTGTCCCAGGGTTTCGATCAATCAATGCAACAGAGCAACTACTCGCCAAACTCAATGCGAAATCTTCAGATAAGCATGCACAGTTTGAGACTCGGCTGACGGCTGCATGTTTATTGCCGCTATTGCGTGAACTTAATCAACTGCGCCGACTTGCCCAACATTCACGAGATAGTTCTTTGTTGTTTGTTGACCAACGCTCGGGAGTTGATTTCACTGCCTTTTTTGAGGAGCAATGGATCGAATCACTGTGCGGAAGCACGGCCGCTCGACATTTAATCATTCTTCGCCAGCAGGAGACGTTGCTCAAGTCGCTTCCTAAGCAAAGGAATGGCCTGTTTTTGTGCGAAAACCAACCATGGGAAGCAGCATTCATCTACGCATGGCACAAACACGGACATGGCAAATTGACAGCCGTTATTCATGCTCCAATCCGGTTTTGGGATTTACGATATTTCACACTCGCACGTGCGCTCCGTGATAATAAACACAATGCAAAAAATAAACCGACTCCATCTGTCGTTGCAGTGAATAGCCCAATTTCGCGCTTGTTCATGGAAGAAGCTCAGGCGCCAGGGCATCGCATTGTTGACGTTGAATCATTGATGTTCAATTACCTTGCTTCTGGCAGTTCATCACGGACAGTGCAGCAAGACATTCTGCTCATCGTGGGAGATTTTTTCCCACACCTCAATGATCGGCTCATTTCCTTGATACGGAACGCACAGCGCGTTCAGCAAACTTCTTTGGAAATCATCTTCAAGCCGCACCCAATGAATACTGAATTGCCCGACCTTTCGGGTCTTCCGCATGTTCAAGTGTCGACTTCCAATTTGGGTGAATTACTTCCTCGCACATCTACAGCAATTTGCTGTAACTCAAGTACTGCAGCACTTGAGTGTTTCCTCTCTGGCGTAAAAACTGTTTCGTACGTTGACCCAGAAGCTTTGAATTCGAGCCCGTTGCGTGGAGTTTCAGGTGCCGTTTTTGTGACATCGAGCGAACAACTTGATGCAGCGCTTAACGACACTCATGCAGATCATCAACATGACCAACCGCTCTTGATTATCGACCCAGCGACGCCTCGTTGGAAAGATCTTCTTGCTTAATCAACGCTGAGTAGTCTCTTTTCCGTGAGTGAAAATTCTGAACGTTCGCTCATCAATCCTGAGATTCTCGAAACTGAATTCAAAGCATTCCAGGCCGCACGTGCTTGGCTTGTGAAGGCAATCAATTCCACCATTGCTGCAAAGGGTTCGTGCGTTCTTGTTCTCGCAGGGGGAAATTCGGTTAATTCAGTAATGCGCTTGGCGCTGCAAGACGACGTCAACTGGTCGCACGTGCAACTTGTACTTGCCGATGAACGCTGCGTGCCAGTGGGTCACTCTGATCGCAACGATGTTACACTTTCGGCTCTTATCGATTCCGCTTCACTTCATCATCGCCCGGTAGTGCATGGCATATCAGCAGAACTTGGACCTCAACTCGGCGCAGAGAAATTATCTGCACAGTTAGCAGTAATTGGTCAGCCTGACATTGCTCTTCTAGGTGTTGCCGACGACGGACACATCGCAAGTTTGTTCCCAAATTCGACTGTGTTGTCGGCATCTGGAGATGCTGTATCGGTTACTGACAGCGCAAAAGCCCCACGGGAGCGCGTTTCCTGTTCGTTGAAGTATCTCACCAGTGCTACATACAGAATTGCCCTACAAACAGGGCATAATAAGAGGGACATTTTCGTGCGACTCCAACAGGGAGAGCGACTTCCGCTTGCATTATTTTCACCAACTCACTGGTTCATGGACTACAGCGCGACGCGTTGATCAGCGTTGTGCACTGGTGACTCCGTGAAAACCGTCATTTTGTGTGGAGGCCTTGGCACTCGAATTCGGGACGTCGCAGATGACATTCCAAAACCAATGATCCGTGTTGGCGGTATGCCGATCATCTGGCATCTCATGAAGTACTACGCATCATTTGGACACACAGAATTTGTGCTGTGCATGGGCTACAAAGGTGAAGTCATCCGAGATTTCTTTCTTTCTG
>JBJOEQ010000052.1:0-13052 GCA_046049195.1 Actinomycetota bacterium
TAAAGACCATGAAGTCTGCGCCCAACTTTTGTACATCGGTGGGTTGGTGCGGAACCGACTGACACGCATCGACGATGGCGATTGCACCTGCTTTGTGAGCAGCAGCACACAGGTGTTGCACTGGATTGATGGTGCCAAGCACGTTTGACATTGAAGTGAATGAGAACGCTTTTACATCTTTGAGCAACTCGTCAAGATTGGTGAGATCAAGTTGTCCGTCAGGGGTAAGTGGCACCCAACGCAATTGAATGCCACGCTCTTCAACGAGCATGTGCCAAGGAACAATGTTTGCGTGATGCTCCATGTGTGTGAGCAACACCGCATCGCCAGCCTTGAGATTGGCTTGACCCCACGACATGATGACCAGGTTGAGCGCCTCGGTGGCATTTTTGGTAAAGACAACCTCGTTGGCTTTAGGCGCATTGATAAATGTGGCAAGTGCACTGCGGGTTGCCTCGTAGGCATCTGTTGCTTCAGCGGCCAGTTGGTATGCACTGCGATTAATCGGCGCATAACCGGTTTCCATAAAGTGTGAAAGCGCATCAATCACTACTTGAGGTTTTTGCGATGTGTTTGCACTATCGAGATAGACAAGTGGTTTGTCGTTAACGAGTCGATGTAAGACCGGAAAATCTTTGCGAATTGTGGCTACATCAAAAGTCATGATCGGTACTTATTCTTTATACGACTCGTAGCCAGATTTTTCGAGCTCTTCTGCGATTTCCATGCCACCCGATTTAACGATTCGACCATCGATCAAGATATGTACGAAATCAGGCTGCAGTTCATCAAGCAGTCGTTGATAGTGCGTGATCAGCACGATGCCCATCTTTGGCCGCTCTTTACGAACTTCACGGATGCCTTGAGCGACTATGCGCAACGCATCGATGTCGAGACCAGAGTCTGTTTCGTCCAAGATTGCAAGTTCTGGCTCAAGGATTGCCATCTGCATGATCTCGTTGCGCTTTTTTTCGCCGCCTGAAAAACCTTCGTTGAGGTATCGATCAACAAACGTCGAATCCATTCCCAAGCGCTTCATCCATGACATGGCTGAGAGTCGCAGCTCGAGAACCGACAAGTCGATGCCTTTGCGAGCCGAGAGTGCTTGACGCAAAAATTGAATGACTGACACACCTGCAATTTCTTGCGGATACTGAAAACCTAAAAAGATGCCAGCCTTGGCACGAGCATCGGTAGGCCACTGGCTGATGTCGTCGCCTTTGTAAAACACGCGACCCGAAACAACTTGGTATTCGGGGGAGGCAAGAAGTGTGTTTGCGAGAGTGGATTTACCGGAGCCGTTTGGCCCCATGATTGCGTGAACTTCGCCCTCGTTTACCGTGAGCGAAAGACCGCGCAAGATCTCGGTATCGCCCTCAATTGGCTTGGCATGGAGTTCGTCAACTCTGAACAATTCGGTCACGGAAACAAGTGTATTCAGGCGCTTGAGGGATTAGCACTACCTGCGTAGTGTTAATTATTTCGCACTGGCAATGGCTTCTGGACGCGAGCGAAGGGCGCGCCAGATGGCCAGATAACTGCCATATTCGTATGCGTCTGTGACGAATCCGGATGCTCGAAGTTGGCGGTGATATTTGGGTAATGAGCGAAATGGGATACCCGAGTCTGAGTGGTGTGCGATGTGCCAACCAAGGTTGAACGGCACAAAATAGAAACTTGAAAACAGGTGTTGTTTGACTGAATGTGTGGTGATTCGGCGGTCTGAGTCGGCTCGCAAGCCACCGTGCTCGGCGATTGACCGCAATCTGTTCATCACGCGCCACACCGTGATGTACGGCACAAGCCACAACATCACGTAGACCCACGGGTTGACAAAGATCACGGAAAGGATCAGGAGCACGGCGTGCAGAGCGAATATTTTGCGCTGAGTATTCAGTTGTTGCGGGTCAGTCTTGAATATCGACATGAATTGTCCGCGCAGCATTCGAAAACCTGTGCTGCCAAGCCCGTCACGTCGCATCTTTCGCCAAAAACTTGCGCGTGTAATGGGATAGTTGGCATACAACGGAATATCTGGTTCGTTTGGGCCAAACTCTTCGCGATGATGCGCCATGTGTACGTATCGATAGCCATCGGTATTTACAAATGACATGTACCCGAGCAACCAACGCCCTGCAAAGTCGTTGAGTTTGCGATTGCGAAACAACAGTCGGTGCACCGACTCATGCATGAGCGCAAGCAGCTGTGCATGCGCACGACCCATGAGCAAAAACGCGACGAAGTAGGTGATGGGGTTGTGCAACGCGAGTGCTGCCCAAATGATGCCGATCGTCTGCACGTAGATAGAAGAAATAGATATTGCGTTACGAAAATTTGGAATGTGTCGCAACTCGGTGCGCCACTGCGAAGTTGGGTGTCCGTTCGCAAGAATCTTGTCGTTGCCATCTAACTGGGTAAAGACCGATGCGTCAGGAACCATATTCATAAACATTGTCTACCAGCCACGATTCACCCACGTTTGCAGGTGTGGTCGCTCGGTGCCAATGGTCGTATCGAGGCCGTGTCCAGGCAACACAATGGTGTCGGGTGGAAACGTAAAAAGTTTGTTGTCAATTGATTGAATAATGGTCGCGAAGTCGCCACCCTCTAGCGCTGTATTACCTGGACCGCCAGGAAACAGCGTGTCACCCGTAAATAACAGTGGGGTATTGGCAACGGCAAACGAAATTGAACCCTCTGTGTGGCCGGGGTTGTGAATGGCATGCAGTCGCAAGTTGCCAACTTCGATCACTTCGGCATCATCGATAAACACGTCATACCCCACATCTTTGAGGCGCGGCGCATCTGCTGCAGTAACCGCAACTTCGTATCCCGCTTCGCGCATGGCAGGTATTGCCTGAATGTGATCCCAGTGGCCGTGGGTTTCGAGCACCCGACGAACGCCTAGTTCTGTGCACAATTCGAGCAACTTCTCGTGTTCGTTGGCGGCATCGATGAGTACTGCGTCACCAGTTGCTCGGCACCTTATGACAAAAACATTGTTGTCAAACGGACCAACAACAAGTTTGTGAACTTCGACGTTGGTGTCGTGCCAGTGCAGGGTTGTTGTCATGACGACACCACTTCAAAACCGAGTGACATTGCCACAGGAATTTGGGCCGGATCAAACGTCACAAATTTGACAGGCTTTGGCAAACGTGTCGCTGCTGCTAAATGAATTGCATCGGAGATATGCAGGGGTTGTTGACGCACGAGAAGTGCTGCATCGTCGAGGCAGCGTTGATCAACAGGCACAATAGAAACATAATCCCACGTATGACGAATTGCATCTTCTAGGTCGTGTCGAATGAATTCTTGTTCTGACATGCGGTCGATGATGGCCATGGCTTCAGTGAGCGCGAGCGCGCTTGCACACCAATCTGCATCGTGTTTGAGTGCTTCATGAGTAATTGTGCGCGCAGTACCGCTTGTGTGAAGTGCGACGAGGGCGCTGGTATCGAGCATGATCGTCATCCACGCACCTCGCGCAATGTCTGGTCAATGCGCGAACCGCTATGAATCGTGACGGCAACTGGTAATTGGTACTTGTCGCGTCGCCGCGACGCAATGACTGAACCGTTGTTGATGAGGTCCATCAAAGAAACAGTCCGGGTTTCGAGTGGTGTCAGAGGACCAAGCGTGGCAACCGGTTCACCGCTGACCGTAATGATCATCTGTTCGCCTGCGCCGGCGCGTTGAATAAATGTGGCCGAGCGTTCACGGAGTTCGCGGATACCTAGGGTGCGCATGGCTTACAGGCTAGTCCAATAGTGGGAAATTGTGTACGCCTGTGTACACAATGCGATTGGCGCGGGTGCAGTGCGGTAGGGCAGACTTGCCTGCATGAACTTTGCATTCTCAGAAGAACAAGAAGAACTCCGTAAAACAGTCCGCGCATTTTTGGAGAGCAAGTCTCCAGAAACCGCCGTACGCGAGCAGATGGAAACCGAAAACGGTTTTGATCCTGCGGTGTGGTCGCAGATGGGTGAGCAAATGGGCCTACAGGGTCTCTCGATCCCAGAAGAGTTTGGTGGCTCTGGATTTAGTTTCATCGAACTTGGTGTTGTGTTGGAAGAGATGGGACGTGCGTTGTTGTGTGCGCCATTTTTCTCGAGCGTTGTACTCGCAGCAAACGCATTGTTGTTGAGCGGCGATGACGCTGCAAAGAAAAAGTATCTGCCAGGTATCGCTGCTGGAGAAACAATCGCGACTCTTGCAACTACTGAGCCATCTGGCAAGTGGGACGAAAAGGGCATTACAACAAAGGCCGAGGGATCTGGCAGTGATTGGAAAATCACCGGAACCAAGATGTTCGTGATCGATGGTTCAACTGCAAGTTTGATCATTGTTGGAGCACGCACTGGTAAAGGTGTTTCATTGTTCGCAGTGGACGGCAACGCAAACGGACTTACCCGAACATCACTTTCAACGATGGACCAAACCCGCAAGCAAGCCAAGTTGGAGTTCAATGCAACTCCTGCAACATTGATCGGCACAGACGGCAAGGGCTGGGACGTGTTGAGTCAAGTGTTTGATTTGGCCGCTGTCGCACTTGCAGCAGAGCAGGTGGGTGGAGCACAAAAAGTACTGGAGATGGCAGTTGAGTACGCCAAAGTGCGTGTGCAGTTTGGTCGTCCAATCGGTTCCTTCCAGGCCATCAAGCACAAGTGTGCAGACATGTTGCTCGAAGTCGAGTCGGCAAAGTCGGCTGCGTACTACGGCATGTGGTGTGCAGCAGAAATGAACGACGAGCTCGCATCGGTAGCTTCGTTGGCAAAGGCATATTGCTCAGAGGCCTACTTTCACGCAGCCGCCGAAAACATTCAGATTCACGGTGGTATCGGCTTTACATGGGAACACCCAGCGCACTTGTACTTCAAGCGCGCAAAATCGAGCGAGTTGCTCTTTGGTGATCCGACGTATCACCGCGAGTTGCTTGCGCAACGCATCGGCATCTAATCAGTCGGCGGTTGGGCTATTTTGGCAATTAGCTCCATTAACTGGATAACAGTTGTTTTTGCGATTGTTGCGGCACTTGCGGTATTTGCTATCGCAGCATCCGTAATTGGTCGCGAAGCACATCGCCTTGATGCGTTAGCGCCACGAGTCATCTACGACATTGACGAGGCAACATCATTTGTGGCTGACAGATTGCCCAGCGATTCTCAAGCGCGACTGACGTATACCGAGTTGCGCAAGATGTTGGTGCTGCACATGGGCTGGTTGCATTCCAAAGGCTTACAACCACAAGATGTGACCGATCTCCGACAAAACATCACTGAATCGGTGGTGTTTGGTGAAGAGACATTGACTGCGTACTTGTTAGGACAGGCGGTAGAAGCACGAATTGAAGTGTTGGACGATGTGGACATTGTGCATGTGGTGCGTGCACACCTGGATTATTTTGAGGCAATAGGCGCAGTTGGTCCAAGCGCATCAAGCACTGATCTCTGACCCATCACATTCTCTTTCCAGATATTTGTATATCGCTCGAGGTGCGGATTGAAATAAGGATCGTCTTCCAATTTGTCGCGCCAGCGTGTACCAATGTTCACCACTTCGGATGGATGCATTTTGGTGGACCTAGTTTTTGACTCAAAGTGGTGAAACTTGGCGTGTGGTGTCCACACAACGCGGTAACCGGCATCTTGCATTTTTAGACCAAAATCAACATCATTAAAGTTTGATGGAAATAGTGTGCAGAGTCCACCCAGTTGCTCGAACACATCCCGTTTGACTAGTACGCAGGCCGCAATGATCCCGGATGTCTCTCGCTGAACTTTGAGAATATTTTGAGCACCAGAAAGTGTGCTTGAGTGACCTCGATAGAGGTCAATTGGAACAGGGTTCAAGATATGTCCAGCGGACTGTATTGCAAGATCCTCATAGAGGAGCATTGGGCCAGCCATGGCAACGGATGGGTCTTCAAGAATTGAAGAAAGTGTTTCGAGCGCATCCGGAGAAATGATTTCAGTATCGTCATTAAGCAACAAAAGTAAATCACTATCGCTACATACTGCGCCCAAGTTGATTTTTTCGGCAAAATTGAATGGCCGGTCGTAGTCAACAACCTTGAGACGATCGCCACCGGCCTTGACGATGGCGTGGCGACCTTCGCTTGGGGTGTCGCTATCGAGCACTGCAATGACATCAAAATTTTGGTAAGTGCTTTTGTTGATCAGTGCCTCAATGGTGTACGCAGCCAGTACAACCTGCTTTCCTTTAATCGTTTCAGCGGTGCCACGAGTGGGGACAATCACACTGATCTTGGGTTGCGAGTGCAGTCGGCGAGAAACACGCACTGACTGGAGTTCTTGACTAATGCTGCATACAGCATCGATGCCGGTACGTGCACAGTGTTGTTGCACGGCGTCGAGTGATGCGGTTGGAGTCATACGCTCTTGGCTTGAGTGATACAGCACATCAGCAATCCGGTATGGAGACATGCATGCGTCAAAGATCCGAAGTGATCGATCGTGTTCATGCAGCGTTGCGAGAGTTGGGATTCCGCCGGCAGCAGCAATTACCGACTGTGAAGCGGCCAGCAAGTCGCCAACGTAATTGTGTGAGCGCAGTCGCTCCGGTGACCATTGTGGTCGACGTGCCTTGGATGGTTCGTCGAATCTACTCGCGCGACCGTGTGCTGAGTCGCCATAAATAACGTCGTGCAGATCGGTGTGTTGTGTGATGAGCGAAAGAGCATCTTGGGCAAGTGTGTCGCCGGCACGCAGAAAAACAACAGTCGAGTGATCAGGGTCGGGCAATTTGTCGGTGATGATGATGTCTGACTTTCGCAGCAAGCGATGGTTTCGAATCTTCAAAAGTTGCATTGACGAGCTACTGATAAGCCAATGGGTTGGGCAAATTGAACTGGTCAATAATGACTTGCCGGTATTGAGTAAGTCACGAAATGAGCAATTGCTTGCGTCACTGACAATGATGAATTTGCTCATGCAAAGAGCTTCTTAATCGCAAAGCGAATTGGTTTGGGGATAAGTCGATAAAAAAGCCGGATCGGTCGTAGCCAATTTTGGTGCACCCAGTCAACGCGTCGGCTGACTTGGTCGCGTTTGGCAAACGAGTCGCTGAAGTCGTAGGTGCCAAGCGAACTCGTTGCAGTTGGTCCATAGATTTTGGCAACTCTCAATTTCGCGCGCTCTCCTATTTCGCTATCTCGCGCAATGAGCAGATCGAGCGCTTGGCTCCTGCGGGCAGTCTCGGCACCGTCAACAGGCTGCAGAGCCGAATTGGCCGCGATATTCATAGTGCTAAGCCTAATGAATATGCCTGATAGGTATTGACCGACACAACGGTGCGACTAGATTTGTTCCATGTCGTCAAACCGTCCAACCAAATTTGAACACTTTCGTTTCATGGGTGACAAGCGCACACAGCTTGTCTATGACCTAGATAGCTGGAGCGATGTAGCAGTTACAGCTGAAATTGCAGATTCTGGTGTTGGTCTGTGCTTTGGGCCCGACACACTTGCTGAAGCACGAAACCGCGGCTACACACTGGCAACTCCCGGCGCAACTCGCCGTTTGCGTAAGCCGCGCGCCTGACAATCACACCTACTTCGTCTCATGAGTCGACAAAGATGAATGGATCGTTCCTCTCTGGTGGGCTTAATCTTGCAAGGTATTTGGCACAACCAAGTGGCAAGAGCGGTGCGCTGCCGGCGATGGTTTTGTGTCATGGGTTTCCAAGCGGTGGCATCGACTCACGACAATCTGGTGGAACGTTTCCCGAACTAGCAGAGCAAGTTGCAAGCGAAATTGGCTGGAACGCAATGACGTTTACATTTCGTGGTTGTGGCTCAAGTGAAGGCGACTTTTCGATGCAAGGGTGGGTTGATGACTTGCGTGCCGCGATTAGCCATATGGTTGCCGAAACTTCACCGAGTGGCATTTGGCTGGTTGGCAACAACACCGGAGGCGCGCTCGCGTTGTGTGTCGCCGCTGATGATCCACGGGTAAATGGATGTGCGTTACTTGGTGCCCGAGCCGACTTTGATGACTGGGCCGAACAACCCCGCAGGTTTCTTGAACATGCTCGAGAAATTGGCACCATTCGTCATCCAGGATTTCCGTCGTCGACACAAGAGTGGGGGCGCGAATTGCGCAGGTTTAGACCTGCCGATGCCGCAAAAAGGTTTGCACCGCGGCCGTTGTTTTTGATGCATGGTTCGGACGATGAAATCGTTCCAACTGCAGACTCGCGTGTATTGGCCGAAGCGCACGGAAGCGCCGAGCTACAAATAATCAGCGGCGCAGGTCATCGTTTGCGACATGATCCTCGTGCGATGGCGATCCTGCTTGGATGGTTAGATAGGCAACGTACGCTCGCTGCAATGTAATGAGCTTTATTTGGCCGACGAACTGTGCCATTTCCATGCGCTACCAATAATGTCGCGCAAATCATGATTTGCTTTCCAACCAAGTAGCGCACGCACCAATGTGGGGTCTGCAAACACAGAAACTGGGTCGCCTGCTCGTCTGCTCGAAATAATGTGTGGAACTTTTTGCCCACTCACTTGTTCGGCGATGCTGATTACTTCGAGCACTGATGTAGCAATGCCAGTACCAACATTGCATGCCAGGGTCTTGCCGCCACCGTTGAGATAGTCAAGTGCCTTGATGTGTGCAGCAGCCAAGTCTTCGACGTGAATGTAGTCGCGCGTGCAGGTGCCGTCGGGGGTTGGATAATCGTTGCCAAATACATTGAGTGGTCCACTAAATCCGAGCAGTGCTTTCATCACGAGTGGCACCAGGTTTTGCGACATCGACCAGTCTTCGCCAATGGATGCATCGGCACTTGCGCCAGCCGCATTGAAGTAGCGCAGACTTACCGAACGCAAGCCGATTGATTCGCATGATGACAAAAACTTTTCTACGATCGCTTTGGTTTCGGCATACACACTCTCTGGTCGTAATGGTGCGTCTTCGGTGACAGGCACATGATCGGGGTTGCCGTAAACCGCCGCCGATGAAGAAAAGACAATCTTTTCAACACCATTGGCCATGAGCGCGCGCACAAGTGCGATCGTGCCAGCAACGTTGTTGTTGTAGTAACGCAATGGTTGCTCCATTGACTCACCGACTGCTTTGTAGGCAGCAAAGTGGATGACTTCGGAAACTTCAAACTTGCGACATACCTTGTCGATGATCTTTGCGTCGGTGATGTTGCCTTCTACGAATGGAACGCTGCCAACCCGACTTTTGTGACCAAGCTCAAGTGAGTCAAGCACGACGACATCTCGACCTTGAGCAACGAGTGCTCGCACAGTGTGCGATCCGATGTAGCCAGCGCCACCGGTGACAAGAACAGTCATGCAATAACCCTAACGACGGGGACGGTCTTGTTTGTCAACATCTTGTGCCCGTTGCATCTGCTTAAAGCCACGCACTTTAAGCAGGGATGCTTGTGAGTGAATGTCGGCAACCGAACGTGGTTTGGCATCGCTAAACACACCAGCGGCTTTTTTCCATCCGGAGGGGCGAACTCCAAATGTTTTGCCGAGTAGAGCGATGAAGATCTCAGTTTTTTCTTCACCATAACCAGGTAATTGTCGAAGACGCTTCCGTAGTTCCTCTGCGTCTTCAATCTTTTTCCACACGTTCGATCCTTTGCCTTTGTAGTCGGCAGCAAGAATCACGCACATCTGATGAATCCGTTTTGCCATTGATGCTGGAAATCGGTGAATGGCGGGTTTCTCGCAGCAGATTGAAACGAACTTGTCTTCTTTCATTGCTGAAATCTTTGATGCGTCGCAATGACCGAGTCTTTGTTTGATCGTGTATGGACCAGTGAACGCCCATTCCATGGGCACTTGCTGATCGAGCAGCATGCCAATAAGCAATGCTGTTCCGTTGCTGTTGAGCAATGCGTCGGCCTTTGGGATGCCCGTGATGTACAGAGCGCGAGTTGGGGAAGATGATGTAGTTGCAGCCATGGCTACAAGTATCGCTTATGAATAGAGCGGGCTGATGCCTTCTGGGTTGATTGCATATGAGGTGATTGCCGCTTGCACCACGTCTGATTTGATAGTGCCTGCAAGGGCAAGCTGGTGCAAGACCGTGACAACCACCTGGGGCATGTCGACTTCGAAGTGTTTGCGCAATGCTTCGCGGGTGTCGCTACGACCCATTCCGTCAGTGCCAAGAGGAGTAAACGATCTGCCTGGGATAAACCTTGCAACCTGCTCGGGCACCGCGCGCATAAAGTCGGTGACCGCGACAATCGGGCTAAATGGGTTTGGTGTGTCACTAAGCAAACGGGTCACAAGCGGCTGGCGTGGTACATCTGTTGGGTGAAGTTTGTTCCAACGCTCGACTTCAAGTGCCTGTTCACGCAATGTTTTGTATGAAGTCGCAGACCACAAGTCGATGCCAACATCATATTTCTCGAGTAGTTCTGCGGCGGCTGCTCGGGCTGCACCTTGAGCAGCGCCCGAAAATAAAACTGTTGCGCGGTGCTTGCCGCCAGTGGCTTCTTGCCACTTGTAGAGACCCTGCACGATGTCGGCTTCAATTGCTGGCGACTCTGGTCGCGCTGGCATTTGATAATTCTCGTTGTACAACGTGATGTAATAAAAAATGTCTTCAGGTGCATCGCCGTACATGCGGTTGAGACCGTTTTTAACAATCGCAGCAACTTCATATGCAAACGCGGGGTCATATGCCTGGCAGAAGGGAACTGTGCTCGCGAGCAACAGGCTGTGTCCGTCTTGATGTTGCAAACCTTCACCCATGAGTGTCGTGCGGCCGGCAGTTGCTCCAAGTAAAAATCCACGTGTGCGTGCATCGGCTGCTTGCCAAATGAGATCGCCTACGCGCTGAAAGCCAAACATGGAATAAAACGTGTAGAACGGAACCATTGGCACGCCACGCGTTGCATAACTAGTGCCTGCTGCAATAAAACTGGCCATGCTGCCAGCCTCGGTGATGCCTTCTTCGAGAATTTGACCCGATGTTGACTCGGCGTAACTCAGCAACAGCGCGTGATCAACAGGCTCATATTTTTGGCCCTGTGACGCGTAGATCTTGAGTTCGCGGAAGAGCGAATCCATTCCAAATGTGCGGGCTTCATCGGGGATGATTGGAACCACACGCGCACCGAAGTCTTTGTCGCGAGCCATGTTGCGCAATAGGCGAGTAAAGACCATGGTGGTGCTCACCGCTTGCTCGCCACTACCAGAGTCAAACTCGCTAAACACTTCTGGACTCGGCAATACAAGTGGCTTGCGTGCAGTGGTAGTGCGCTTTGGTACCGAGCCACCAAGTGCACGACGTCGCTCCATCATGTATTGGTATTCAACACTGTCCTCGGCAGGGCGGAAATACGGTGGATCATCACCGCTGAGTGCTGAGTCTGGGATCTCGTCATTGAGGTGCAGAGTGTCGCGCAAAGTACGTAACTGTTCATCGGTCATTTTTTTGATCTGATGCGTGGCGTTACGACCTTCGATCTCGTGGCCGAGTGTCCAACCCTTTACTGTTTTGCACAAAATGGCTGTGGGTCTGCCCGAACCAATGTTTTCACTTGCTGCTTTAAACGCTGCAAACAACTTGCGATAGTCGTGCCCGCCACGGGGAAGCATTTCGAGTTCTTCATCGCTCAGGTGCGAGACCATCTCGCGCAATCGTGGGTCTGGACCAAAGAAGTTTTCGCGAATGTAATTGCCGTTTTCAATGATGTAGCGCTGAAATTCGCCATCGACAGTGTTGTTCATTTTGTTGAGCAACACACCGGTTGTATCGCGGGCGAGTAGTTCGTCCCATTTCGAACCCCAAATAACTTTGATGACGTTCCAGCCTGCGCCACGAAACACGGCTTCAAGTTCCTGAATGATTTTTCCGTTGCCGCGCACCGGACCATCGAGTCGTTGCAAGTTGCAGTTGACGACAAACGTGAGGTTGTCGAGTTGCTCGCGTGCTGCAAGCGAGATTGATCCGAGTGTTTCTGGCTCATCGCATTCTCCGTCGCCAAGAAAAGCCCACACCCGACTATTGGAAGTGTCATCGAGTTGACGGTTTTGCAGGTAGCGATTAAATCTGGCGTGATACAAAGCGGTGAGTGGTCCGAGGCCCATCGAAACTGTTGGAAACTCCCAAAACTCTGGCATCAGTCGTGGGTGTGGATAGCTCGATAGACCTTCGCCATTGCGGCCAATCTCACGCCTGAAATGATCGAGATCGTCTTCGTCTAAACGGCGTTCAATAAATGCTCTGGCATAGACACCAGGTGCTGCATGACCTTGAAAATAAATGTGATCACCAGGAGTGCCGCTGTCTTTGCCGCGAAAGAAGTGATTGAAACCAACTTCGTACAAACTTGCCGACGAAGCAAATGTAGAGAGGTGACCGCCGATGCCTTCGGCGTTGGTGTTGGCGCGCACCACCATGACTGCTGCATTCCATCGGATGTATGCACGGATGCGTCGCTCAATGTGTTCGTCGCCAGGAAACCACGGTTCTTGCTCGCGAGGAATGCTGTTGACATACGGAGTCGAAACTGTTGCGGGAAAACTCACTTGCGATTCGCGCGCGCGCTCGAGAAGTCGAGATAACAAATATCTTGCGCGTGTTTTGCCTTGCACATCAACGACGGCGTCAAGCGAGTCGAGCCACTCTGCAGTTTCACCCGGGTCGGTATCGGGCAACTGGTGCATCGAACCGTCAAAGATCATGGGCTCATTCTCGCAGACTTACTGGTGGGTACCTGCCGAACGGCTTCAGATCAGCAAGTATCTAGGGCGTGATTGTTATCTACACCGACGGAGCATGTTCGGGAAACCCAGGCCCTGGTGGCTGGGCGTGGGCAACATTTCCAACAGGTGAACCTTGTGCAACAGGTGGCGAAACTCATACGACAAATCAACGTATGGAATTGATGGCGGCGTTGGAAGCATTGCGCGCGCACGCCGATCATGCTGGTCCAATCGAAATTCGTTCTGACAGCACCTATGTGGTGCATTGTTTTCGAGACTCGTGGTGGGTTGGTTGGCAAAAGCGTGGATGGAAAAATTCGCAGCGTCAGCCCGTTGCCAACCG
>JBJOEQ010000053.1:0-7332 GCA_046049195.1 Actinomycetota bacterium
TGGGCTAATCCCAAGCGGAAAGGGGCGTGTTGGTCATGCCAACGCTTCGACCACTTTGGATGTCTACGCCCACTTTTTGCCAAGTGCAGACAAACTCGCAGCCGATAGCGCAGGGTCAGTACTTGACCAGGCAACAAGCGAAGGCAGGGCGAAGGGGGCAAAGGGGGGCAAAAGGGGGGCAACAGGGTCAGAACTGACCGAACTTGACAACACTGTGCGCCCGTATTCCCCTGAAAACAAAGACATTACGACACAAGAAAAACCTAACAACAGTGGGTCGCCAGGGGCTCGAACCCTGGACCTGCGGATTAAAAGTCCGTTGCTCTACCAACTGAGCTAGCGACCCGACTTGCCAACAGACTAGTTGCTCGCAACAAAAGAACCTCAATCAGATTCAACTCTCGTGCTTGACTGTTGCGGTGCGTTTCCTCCCCAACCTCAATTCCACTCGGCGCACCATTTTGCTCTCGACCTGGGGCCTCTTCACTGGCCTTGCATTGCTCCTTATCACTGCCGGCGTCTACAGCACGCTCGTCGGTATTCGCGCCGAACTCAAGCAACTACCAACTCTCGTCAGTGGCGGTATCACCACCGCCTACTACGCAGGCTTTCTGCTCGGCTCGTGGTACACGCTTCGCGCACTCAAACAAGTAGGTCACATTCGCGTTTATGCAGCACTCGCATCACTACTGAGCGCATCGGTGCTGATCACCGGCGTGTACGACTCTCCCATCGTGTGGATTCTCATGCGCAGTAGCACAGGCTTTTGTTTTGCGGGCTTGTATGTCGTGGCTGAGTCTTGGCTCAATGGTCTCGCCACCAACACCTTTCGCGGCCGACTGCTCGCCATGTACAACGTTGTGACGATCGGTGCATACGGTGCTGGCCAGTTGCTGGTGTTTAATTTTGATGCACGCACACTCACGGGTTTCGCATTCGCTGCAGTTGTCTCATCGCTTGCTGTCATTCCTGTCGCAATGTCTGAACAAGCAGCAACCCCGAATGTCGACAACCATACGCACATCACCATGCGCGAACTTGCAAAAATTGTCCCAACAGGTGCAGGCACAATTCTGCTCGTTGGTCTTGCACACGGCGGCATGCTCGGCATGGCAGTCATCTTTGCAACACGCGAGGGACTCAGCGTTGGCCGCGTTGGCATCATGATTGCTGCGATCAACCTTGGTGGCATGGCACTCACCTGGCCTATCTCTTCGGCATCCGACGACCTTGATCGACGCATCATCGGCGTGCTCAGTTCGCTTGCCGTGATTGTTTTGGGTCTTGTCATGCTCACTCAAACGCCCAGCAGTTGGTTCACCACCGCACTGCTGTTTGCAATTGGTGGGTTTAGTTTTCCGTTGTATGCCGTTGGTGGTGCCTACACAAACGACTGGGTTTCTCAAGAGCAAATGGGTGCTGCAGCATCGCAGCTTGTCACGCTGTATGGCTTTGGCGCAATGATCGGCCCACTTGTCGCTGCACCATTTCTTGACATCATCGGCACTCAGGGTTTTGCTTGGTCAATCATTTCGCTACACGCACTGATTTTGCTGTTCCTTATCTATCGCATCCGTGCGTGGCACGCGCCAGTTACGACGAAACATTGGGATGATGTTTCATTTCACGGTCGTGCGTTTTTTATTCCGGCAACGATTGTTTCGCTTGGTGTCAACCGACGCGCGAAATAAGTACACCGACGCCAGCAAACTGCAAGATGCCAGCGACCACGGTAAACACATGCCAGATTTCGTGAAAGCCAAATATCTCTGGTGAGAGTTTTGGTTTTTGCATATAAAACAACACAGCGCCAATTGTGTAGACAATGCCACCGAGTGCATACAGCAACAAACTGGTGAAACCGGCACGGTGATATGCCCACGGCAAGATCACAAGTGCTGCCCAACCAATAATCAAATACAACGCATGACCAACACGTTTGGCTTTCCACGTGATCTTGAGGCCCATGCCGACTGCTGCCGCCAACCAAATGAAGAGCAAGAACGGCACGCCAACTTTGCGTGGCAAAGCCAGCAAGCACACTGGCGTATACGAGCCAGCAATAAGCACGTAGACCATCGCGTGATCGAGTTGTTGCATTATCTGCTGCCCATTTAGCGAGCGCGTAAACAGGTGGTACGACGCAGATGTTGAATACAACGCAAGCAGTGACAACGAATATATGCCAACTGCAAAACGTGCAATTCCTGCAGGTGTTACAAGAGTGAGAATTATGCCGGCAGGTATTGTGGCCGCAACTGCAATGGCATGAATTCGCCCACGCCAACGGGGGCGCCACTTGCCAGTCGAGTGCTGAAACACTGGAATATGTGGCATGAATTCACCTCCTCGACAACAGCGTAACCTTGGCACATGACTTACAACTTTGATCGCTTCTTACGGTACGACGAGATGGTGTCGTGGTTGCACGACTTGCAAAAACAATTTCCTGGTCTTGTGGCACTCGAAACATACGGCAAGTCGTACAAAGGTCGTGATTTGTGGATAGCAACGGTGACCGATACTTCGACCGGCGCGCACAACACCAAGCCGGCGCATTGGATCGATGCCAACATTCACGCAACCGAGGCGACAGGCAGTGTTGCCGCATTGTTCATCTTGGATTTTCTTGCCAGCAACTTTGGCAAGCACGATCAAGTCACTGAAGCGCTACGCACACGCACGTTTTATATCGTTCCGCGGGTCAATCCAGATGGTGCGGAAGACGCGCTTCTAGATCGACCCCTGTATCACCGCTCGAGCGTGCGTTCGTGGCCTTGGCGGGATGGTCATCGTTGGCCGGGCCTGAGTGTTGAAGACATCGACGGTGATGGAACAATTCGCACCATGCGCATACCTGATGTTGATGGTGCGTGGATGGAACACGATGAAGATGCTCGCGTGATGATTGCTGTTGGGCCACTCGGTGCGCCTGCGGGCAAAACCCGTTACCGCTTGCTCGATGAGGGCTTGTTAGAGAATTTTGACGGCTTCACAATTCCAATGCCACGTGATCCCGCAGGCCTCGACCTCAATCGCAACTTTCCAGCAGGTTGGAGTACAACCGTGACTGGTTCTGGCGACCACCCGATGTCCGAACCCGAAATTGACGCACTTGTGCGCGCTGCTCGTTCACGAACAAACGTGTGTGGCTACAACGCATTCCACACGTCGGGTGGCTTCATGTTGCGTCCATCGAGCACACGTGCCGACTCCACAATGCCGCCGTTTGACATTTGGGTATTTAACGAGTTTGGTAAAAACTCAGTCGAGCACATTGGCTATCCAGTGCACTCTGTGTACGAAGATCTCACATGGGACAAAAGCGACACCATGAGTGGCGCTGCCGACGACTGGGCGTATGAGCACCTCGGCGTGTTTAGTTGGACAACTGAGTTTTGGGATGCGATCTTTCACGCGACCGGAGAGCACTCACCACTAAACATTTGGTATGTCGGGCCAACACCCGAACAAGATTTGGCGGTGTGCAAGTGGAGCGACACGCACGCTCCTGGATCGTATGTTGCGTGGAAAAAGTTTGATCACCCACAACTTGGGCAAGTCGAAATTGGCGGCTGCGACTACTTTCGCATCTGGACAAATGCACCACCGTCAAAATTGCGTGATGAAGTCAAAGAACACGTACATTTCGCGCTCTTTCAAGCACTTGCATCACCACGAATCGAGATCAAGCTTGCCGACGCTCAGCCGGTTGGTGATGGCGTTTGGCGAGTACGCATGGGCATTGCCAACACGGGCTGGCTCGGCACCGAGATCAGCGCGTGGGCGCACAAACACAGAATCGTGTTGCCGCTGACTGCACAGATTGACGGAGTCGCTGCTGGCGATCTTGTCGACGGTGCACCTCGAGTCAAACTTGGCCAACTAGATGGTCGCGTGCACTTTCGCGTTAGCGGAGATGCAAAAAGTGATGGCACTCCAGATCGTGTGATGCACACATGGTTCGTGCGTGGCAAAAAAGGTCAGACGATCACGCTGACCGCCACACATCAACGTGCAGGCACCGCCGTTGCGTCAGTGATTTTGCCATAACGATGGTGTGACTGCAAGGCACGCAGCATAATAAATAATGCACTTGGCACAATCACTACGTTGGGTATAGCCACGAAGAGGTCGTCAATCATCAGGCCATAAATTCCCCACGACACGGACATGATGACAACCATTGCAAAGGTTGCAACCGAGACACCTACAAGGTGAGTGGTGCGCGCTGCGCGAATAGCCTGCGGCACAATGCCAGTGCCACCGACAACGACCGCGATCAAGCCGAGTATGTCGCGTGAGACAACACCAGCAGTGATTGCAATCACAATCACGGCGATCACTACAAATATTGCTCGTTGCCATGACACCGCGCGGTGGCGCACCTGGGCAATGATCACCGTGCCAAAACCAACGATCGTCATTACGTTGGCTGTAACCACCAAATAGGTCTGGGACACGATCCCATAAACGACCCACAAAATCGAACCGCTCAAACTCTGCATCTGCGAAAAGACTGAAACCCCCTCCACAGTGTTGCGCCGTACCACTCGGTAAGCCTGGGGAATTGTAAAAGTGAACGACAGGCTGATACACCACAGGCTAAAAACATCGCGGAAACTCACTTCGCAACCATAGGTCGCGTCGTTAGCGTAAACGGGGTCATGATCACCACCTATGCCGTGAGCCTGCCGACCAAGAAATGGTCCGAAGAGATTCGTCAAGCGTGCAATGAAAAAATCAAGGATTGGCTCAATCGCTATTTTTCAGCAGACCGCATGCCCGCAAACATGCGTATCCGCGTGAGGCAGTCACCCGATGACGAAGTATTTCGCGCAGAAATCTCGGAGACTTTTAAGGCCACTGGGTCTGGGCGCACCACGACAATCACCATTGCGCCACACCGTGGTCAACTGGTTTTTGATGTGCGCATGCGTCATATCGCCGGAAAAGATTCTGTCGTGCCGCGTCGACCAGCCGAAGTGCCACCAAAGGCACTGCTGCAATTATGCAGCGAAATTTCTCAGATGCTCGAGGTGTACGACGCCGAGCGTCGCATCGCACCAATTGTTCGCATCATTGCAACAACCGACGATGGTCAAGCACTTGGTGCCGATTCTTTAGACGCGCTTTCTCGACGACTGCCAATCATTATTGAGTACACGGCAGGAAAAAATATAGAGGCCTCCCTCACTGCGCCACTTGCGCATGATCTGTTAGGAATTGCGCATATTGCACACGTCACCACTCCTGACGCACTCAAGGCATTCAACGCATATTGCGGTGCGCAGACACTGAGCGAGCAATACATCACCATCATGTGGCCACAGCCAGTCAAGCCAACAGTCATTGCGACGTCTCAACCAAAGCGCGAGCAAATCGCTGCGATGATTATCGATGCAGCGACCATGCAGCCAGAGTTGCCAATTCAGGCACCGCCACGGGCGGCATTGGGCCGGCAGTTACAGAGTCCTGTTGCTACCGATACGAATATTGGCGCCGGCATCGACTCACTCAAGAAAACTATTGATCTCTTGACGAAGCAAATTGATGAGAAGCAATTTCATATTGATCAGCTGGACGAATTGTTGGCTGAATCAGACGAACAAAATGATGCGCTGGTCGACGACCTCGATGAACGTGAAACACAAATTGACGATTTAGCCGCAGACAACGCCCGCTTGCGCGAGAATATTGATGCAATCATTTTGCAAAAACTCGATCTTGAAGCCGAGCTCGATCGCAAAGCTCCGGGTGCAATCCCCCGAACCGTGCTGGACGCAGTGCACAAAGCTTCCAAAGAATGTCGCAACCTCGTTTTCTTAAAGTCTTCATTCGAAACTGCCGACGCGCTGCAGGGCCCAGATCCAGTGCGCCTTTTGACCGATCTGAAGAAGCTCGACCTGGTGGTGCAGGCCTGGCGGTCAAACAAGTTTTCTTCGAGCGCGGGCCTCGGTTCGTATATGCGCGACGAATACAACCTTGACTACGTGCCAAATATTGCGCGTGACACCGCACAAAAACATGCTGCGTATTACACCGTCACCTACGAAGGCAAGCCGGTGCTGCTTGGTGCGCACTTGCGACGAGGCAAAAACCGTTCGCTCATTCGTATTTATATGTATGTTGACAATGCCAATAAGACCATCGTTATTGGCAAGATTGACGATCACGGACCAGACCGCACTAGTTGACAGTGTTTTAATATGGCATCTCATTGGCAACCCCGTAGCATCGGGTCATGACTTCACCGATCTACAAACTTTCAGATAGTTACATCGATCGCCTTGCCGTGCTCGACCCAGGTGCCGCAACGTACATGGGGATTCCTGGCCACGACCATGAGATGACCGACTTTTCGCCTGCTGGCCACGATGCTCGTGCAGCACTTGATCATGATGTGCTGACGCAACTCAATGCGCTTGATGCTTCTGCTGATGCAGATCGTCTGGCTGCAGGCGTATTGCGCGAATCGCTCGAGATGGGCACACTTGAATACGCAGCGAATGAACATCTTCGATCCATTCGTGTGATCGCAGGTGATGTCGATGCTGGTCGTTCGATCTTTGACTTGATGCCAACCGATACGGCCGAGCAATGGTCGGTAATTGCAGAGCGCATGTCTCAAGTGCCGCGTGCGTTTGCCGGCATGCGCGAGTCGTGGGCACTCGGTGCGCAACGAGGCGCGCTTGGGCAACGCCGACAAGTGCTTGCATCGGCTGAGCAATTGGGCGCTTGGGCAGGCCGTGGCACTGCACCAGCTTTTTTTGAACAGTTCGTTGAAGGTGCTGCTTCAGTTGCCGGTGCGCCAATCGATCAACTGCGCACAGCAGCGAAGGCTGCTTCAAAGGCACTCGGCGAGACATCCGATTATTTGCGCAACGAATACGCACCGATTGCAGATGCTCACGATGGTGTTGGTGCAGATCGTCATGCATTAGCTCGACGCCGATTCATGGGCATGAATGTTGAGGCCCGCGATGCGTACGAGTGGGGATGGGGCGAAGTAGAGCGTCTCGATGCAGAGATGGCACGCGTGGCACAAGAGATCCAGCCAGGTGCATCACTCGCTGAAGTACGACACCTGCTTGACACCGACCCTGCTCGATCAATTATCGGTGAAGATGGATTGCGCGATTGGTTGCAAGAAATCATGGATGACGCAATGAAATTCTTGATCGATGAAGATCACTTCTCGATTCCAAAATCCATTCAGCGAGTCGAGGCGATGATCTCTCCGCCTGGTGGCGCCGCAGCAATGTATTACACAGGGCCAAGTGAAGACTTAAGTCGTCCCGGTCGCACGTGGTATCCAACTAATGGTCGCAC
>JBJOEQ010000054.1:0-14849 GCA_046049195.1 Actinomycetota bacterium
TGGCGGCCAATGGCATAGCCAATATGGGCATTTTCTAGCGAATCATCAAGCAACAACGAGCACCATAACCCGTGAGAGCGAACATATGTTCCCTCTTTGGACAATCGGGAAAAGACTTCCCGGTGACGGATTCGACCGATCAAGCGGAAAGCCGGTGACGACCCTTTGCCCGGCGAGACTTCAGAATCGCGCGACCGGCGCGGGTACTCATGCGATGGCGAAAACCATGCTTCTTGGAGCGGCGACGATTGTTTGGTTGGAAAGTACGTTTCATGCACCCCTCCTGAGTAGCGCCCCGAGTTGACCTCGAAACGACGATGGCTAAGGTGTCCAACTCTACAGGGACTGGCCAGTTTTTTCACCTGTGGAAAACCTGCTACCTTCTTTCTCCCACCGAAATGTTGGGGGGGCTATCCACACCCTGTGGACAGTGTTGTGGATCATGGCAAGTGGTTATTGGGTAACGGTTTTAGGCAACAAATCAAACAGAACGAGAGCAACATGGAACAAGAAATTGATAGCCAACTTGGCGTCGACAATCATGACGATGTGTGGCGTGCGACAGCCGAAGTTTTACGAGCGCAGGTTTCGGAAGCAGTTTGGTTCTCTACTTTCAACGACGCTGTTGCTGTTGCCGACGACAAAATGAGTTTGCGTCTCCAGGTTCCCAACACGTATGTGCGGGAAAGAATTTTGACTCGCTACATGTCGTTAGTGCGCGATGCCCTCAACGAAGTGGGTGCAAGTGATCGCCAACTATTGATCGATGTTCAGACCAATACCGCTAGCGACGTGATCCATCGCCTCAATACCTCGCCGACATCGCTTGACAGTCCTGTCCAATTGAACGAATCATTGAATGACTCTCAAAATAACGACGCCTCCATGTCGTTTGGCCAAACCCACAAAAGTCGCACCGGCAAAGGCACTGCGGTGGGTCTCAATCCGCGCTACACCTTCGAAACTTTCGTAAAAGGGGCATCCAACCAATTTGCTTTGGCGGCTGCTCAACGCGTGGCCGAAACACCCGGCCGCTCCTACAACCCACTGTTTATTTATGGTTCGGCGGGTTTGGGCAAGACTCACTTGTTGCACGCAATTGGCTACTACGTGCACCAGCACTACGCCCATTACGAAGTTCGCTATGTCTCTACCGAAACATTTTTAAATGAATACGTCGACGGCATTCGCTCCAACACCATTGCTGCTTTTAAGCGCCGATACCGCGAGGTTGATGTGTTGCTCATTGATGACATTCAGTTCATGGAGGGCAAAGAGGGCTTGCAGGAGGAGTTCTTCCATACGTTCAACTCGCTGCACGGAGCCAACAAGCAAATTGTGATTTCGTCCGACCGTGTACCAGACGCAATTCCAACCCTAGAAGACCGTTTGCGCGGCCGCTTCCGTTGGGGTCTCATCACCGACATTCAGCCGCCAGATATGGAAACCCGCCTGGCCATCTTGCGCAATAAGGCCGAGCGAGAAAACACCTCTGTGTCCAACGATGTTCTCGAGTTCATTGCCAGCAACGTCACGTCAAACATTCGTGAGCTTGAGGGCGCATTGATCCGTGTTGGTGCGTATGCCAGCCTCAACAAAACAGTTGTTGATATCTCATTAGCTCAAAAACTGCTGGTTGACCTGCTCACTCGCACCGCACCAAAGGTTCGTACGGGCGAGCAGTTGTTGATCGAGATTTCTGACCACCTTGGTTTTGATGTCGAGGCAATGAAGGGCAAAAGTCGTCAGCGTCCGTTGGTTTCGGCGCGCCAAACAGCGATGTATGTTTTCCGTGAACTCACCGAACTCAGTTACCCAGCAATCGCACGGTTGTTTGGTGGGCGAGATCACACCACTGTGATCCACGCAGTCGACAAAACCCAACGAATGATGAGCGAGCGCAAGCAAGTGTTTGATCAAGTAACCGAACTCGTTCAAAAATTTAAGACTTCGTAACGTACAAAATTATGATCGCCTCACTACAACAACCCATGTGGAAAACCGTGTGCACAGACACTGCTCAGACGGTGGATAAGCATGGGTTGTCCACTGCACCACTAACTACACAGTTGCAAGATGTGGCGGGCGGGTTGGGTGGGTGTGAGGTTGCAACCGTTGGTGTAGTTGGGCAACACACCCTTTATCCCCAATCCACAGGACTTATTACTGTTATTAGTTCTTCTTACAAACATCCACATTTAACGATAAACAACGTGAAGCAAGGGAGTGGGCTATGAAATTCAGAGTTGAGCGAGAGGTTCTTGCCGAGGCACTTGGGGCTGCAGCAAGGGTTGCGTCTACACGCAACAATGCAATGCCAGCACTATCAGGAGTTCGCATTGAAGTCACCGGCGACAAGTTGTTGTTGTCGTGCACAGACAACGATCTCTCGGTGCAATTTGTCTTGAATGTTGGTGGTCAAGAAGACGGCGTCGTTGTGGCGAGTGCAAAATTGATGAGCGACATTGTGAGATCGATGTCCGAGGGCAAAGTCACCGTTGAAACCACCGGCGAGACCGTCAGTGTGAGTTCTGGCCGCGCTCAATTTACTGTCCCAACATTTGCGGCAACAGATTTTCCAAACATTGTGCAGGCCAGCGCTCCACCAGTCACATTGGCGGCAAACCTTTTCGCGGACGCATTGCGACAAGTAGTCCGGGCAGCCTCGTCCGACATGCAGAGGCTTGCTCTTACTGGCGTGTTGATGTCGGCCGAACCAGATGGGTTGCGACTCGTTGCAACCGACTCATATCGACTTGCCGTTCGCGACCTACCAGGCAGCAATATTTTGGGCCACGGCGAGAAAGTCGTTATTCCAAGTAGGGCCCTCAACGAACTGCAGCGACTGCTTGCAAGCGGCGAAGAAGCCTCGTTGTGTTTGGCCGGCGACCGCGCAACATTTACTGTTGGACAAGCCACCCTCAGCACAAGTTTGTTGCAAATTGAGTTTCCTAACTATCGCCAACTCATTCAACCGAGCTACCCAAACACTCTGACTACGGCTCGAGAACCACTCTTGGAAGCGATTCGACGTTGCCGAATTTTGGCTCGTGAAACCACTCCTGTTCGCCTCGAGATGACAGCAACTTCACTCAAATTGATTGTTGTTACTCAGGATGTTGGCAACACAGTTGAAGAACTTGATGCAACTCTGGTCGGTTCTGACATCACCGTTGGTTTCAATCCTGAATATCTCTCTGCTGGCATTGAAGCAGTGACCGGCGATGAAATCACGATTCAAACAACTGACCCAATCAAACCTGCAGTATTGCGCGGAGTTGGGGCACCCGACTACCTGTACTTGGTGATGCCACAACGCCTCACCAACTAGTCGCGTCGTAGTGTTGCCAACCCGTGATAATTCAACACCTGGAGCTCACCGACTTTCGTAATTATGTGTCGGCACAAATCACTTTGACCGATGGCGTCACGGCGGTCATCGGTGATAACGGACAGGGCAAAACCAATCTTGTTGAGGCGTTGTCGTATTTGGCAACACTAAAAAGTTTTAGGGGAGTGCCCACAGAGGCAATGATCAGAACTGGCGCCGATACCGCGGTGATTCGGGCGACAGTCATCCACGTAGATGGACGCGAAGTGCTGATCGAGGCCGAACTCACCCGGACGGGTCGCAATAAAGTGCTGGTGAATAAGCAAAAACTGGCCAAATCGCGGGATTTATTGGGGGTTGTACGAACCACGGTGTTTTCCCCCCAAGATCTCAACCTTGTGCAGGACGCCCCATCTGTGCGCAGAGATTTTTTGGACGACGCACTGGTGGCATTGTGGCCAAAACACGATGCGTTGTGCAGCGAAGTTGAACGTGTGCTCAAACAGCGCAATGCTTTATTGAAACAATCAGGTGGGCGACTTTCTCCCGACATCGCAACAACACTCGATGTGTGGGACGAAAAGTTAGGGATGCATGGAACACAACTCGGTGATGTTCGTACACAAATGCTTGAAATGTTGTTGCCACAAGTGCAAGAGGCGTATGTAGAGCTTGCCGAACTCAACAAAGATCAAAACCCCGTTGGCATGGTGTACGCACCGGAATGGCGAACAAAAGGTCTTGCTTGTTGTTTAAGTGAATGTCGTAATGATGATCTGAGGCGAGGTTCGAGCACTGTTGGCCCACACCGCGACGACATCGAGTTGTCAATCAATGGTTTGCCTGCGCGCACACATGCATCACAAGGCGAACAACGAACGCTTGCGCTTGCGCTTCGGTTGGCCGTGCATCGCCTCATTACCACCGAAATTGGCAGCCCACCAGTGCTGATTCTCGACGACGTTTTATCCGAATTAGACCCACATCGCAGCGCCGCCCTCCTTCGACACTTCCCGCTAGGCCAAGTGCTGATTACGTCTGCGGGGGTTTTGCCCAAAACTGCACATCCGGACACCCTCGTACACATTGCAGGTGGAACCATCCGTGAAGACTGACGACGAGAGCGAAAACATGAACGAAAACGAGCAAAATATTTCAACCAACAACGCAAGCAGCTCGCTGGCGGGTGCACTCGACGCACTACTTGACCGACTTGGTGCCGAATCAACAACCGCGATTACAGGAGTATTCGGAGAGTGGCCAAAAATTGTTGGTGAGCAAGTTGCCCAACATGTCACACCAATCAAACTTGAGCGAGGTCGGCTCATCGTCGAAGTCGACGATCCGTCGTGGGCAACTCAAATGAGGTTTTTAGAACCGCAACTTATTGAGAAATTAAACGCTGCGACAACAAGCACAATTACCGCCATCGAAGTGCGAGTAAAACGCAATCCCCGCAACAGGTAATTGGTAGACTTCACCGTGTTATTTATGTCGCCTAATTCATCTAAAAATCCCCTTCGGGGCCCAACTTTTCGGGGTCAATAATGGCAACTGCCAAAGCCAGTAAATCGTCTACCGCGGGCTCTGCTTCGTACGGTGCAAAAGACATTCAGGTCCTTGAGGGTCTTGATCCAGTTCGCAAACGCCCAGGTATGTACATCGGCTCCACTGGTTTAGCTGGTTTGCATCACCTGATCTGGGAAGTGGTTGATAATGCTGTCGACGAAGCAATGGCTGGCTTTTGTACAAAAGTTGTCATTACATTGCAAGCCGACGGCTCATGCTCAGTGACCGACAACGGCCGCGGCATTCCAGTCGATCCATATCCATCTGGTCCGCACAAAGGCAAGTCGGCTCTCGAAGTAGTGCTCACCGTGTTGCACGCTGGCGGCAAGTTTGGCGGCGATGGATACAAAGTTTCTGGTGGTCTGCACGGAGTTGGTGTCAGCGTTGTCAACGCATTATCAAAAAAACTTATCGCAGAAGTCGACCGAGACGGTGTGCGTTATCGCCAAGAGTTTGTTGATGGTGGCACACCAAAAACAAAAATTACAAAAGTTGGTGCATCGCCAAACAAAGCCGCAACAGGCACAACCATCACATTTGTTCCCGACCCAACAATTTTTGCTGCGGAAGGAACCGAGTTTGTTGCGCGCACAGTTACCGAGCGTTTGCAAACTATTGCATTCCTCAACCGTGATCTTGAAGTGGTGTTTGTTGACGAGCGAGCAGACAGAAAACAAAAGATCACCTACCAATACAAGGGTGGCATTATCGATTTCGTGAAGCACCTCAATGCATCACGCGAGGCATTGTTTAACAAGGTTGCCAACTACGAAGCCAGCGAAGCCGATCAAACACTTGACATTGCTCTGCAGTGGAATACGGGTTATTACGAGGGCATTTATGGGTATGCCAACGGCATTTCAACGGTTGAAGGAGGCATGCACGTCGAGGGTTTCAAGACTGCCCTGACCTCGGTGCTCAACAAATACGCACGCGCCAGCGGTGGCCTCAAAGAAAAAGAAGAAAACTTGCTTGGCGAAGACATTCGCGAGGGCCTCACCGCAATTGTGGCGGTCAAGTTGCGCGAACCACAGTTTGAAGGTCAAACAAAAGCAAAACTCGGCAACGTTTCAATTCGTTCCTTCGTACAAAAAGAAACCAATGCCAAACTCGAAGAGTGGTTGCAAGAAAACCCAACTGAAGCGAACCGCATTGTTAAAAAAGCAGTGAGCGCAGCGCAGGCTCGTCTTGCAGCAAAAAATGCGCGCAACGCTGTGCGCCGCAAAACTGCGCTTGCAGGCGCTGGCATGCCAGACAAGTTGAAAGACTGTTCAAGCACCGACGCAAGCGAAACCGAATTGTTTATTGTTGAGGGCGACTCAGCTGGTGGCACTGCAGTTGACGCACGAGATCCACGTACTCAAGCAATCTTGCCGATCCGCGGAAAGATTCTCAACGTTGAGCGCGCGCGCATGGACAAGATGTTGAAGAACACCGAAATTCAAACCCTCATCACCGCAATCGGTGGTGGCATCGGCAACGACGAGTTCAACAGTGAAAAAGCCCGCTATCACAAAGTTGTGATTTTGGCGGATGCCGATGTTGACGGCAGCCACATTCGCACCCTGCTCCTCACATTTTTCTATCGCCAGATGAAACCAATGGTCGAGGCCGGATACATCTACATCGCTCAACCACCTTTGTTTTCAACCGAAATTGGTAAGAGCAAGATTTACCTTAAAGATGATGCGGCAAAAGAGAAGTTCTTGCGTGAAAACCCAAATCACAAAAAAGATTTTCAGCGCTTGAAGGGTCTTGGCGAGATGGACTGGCAAGAGTTGCGCTCTACCACCATGCATGCCGACTCTCGTACGTTGCTCCAAATCACTGTCGACGAAGCTGCACTTGCCGAAGACATCATGAGTGTGCTTATGGGTGACGACGTGGAAAGCCGCAAGCAATTTATCCAAACCAACGCACGCGACGTGCGCAACCTTGACTTTTAATTCGCGCAAGCTACGACGAAGGAAACAGATGTATGGCCAGCAAAAAACCAGCTAACAAACCAACAAAACGAGTGGCGAAGAAACCTTCGGCCGCTGCTGCTGGTGCGCCACCTGTCAAACCTCCTGCAGGCCAAGAAAATCTGTTTGCCAATCCAGACTCGGTGCAACCAGTGCAGTTGCAAGACGAAATGGAACGCTCGTTCCTTGATTACGCGATGTCGGTCATCATGTCGCGCGCACTGCCCGATGTGCGTGACGGCCTCAAGCCTGTGCACCGCCGCATTATCTGGGACATGGATCAGCAAGGTTTTCGTCCTGACCGACCATTCGTAAAATGCGCCCGCGTTACTGGCGACACGATGGCTCGTTATCACCCACACGGTGATGGTGCCATCTATGATGCCCTTGTTCGCATGGCTCAACCGTTCTCGTTGCGCCATCCACTTATTGATTTTCACGGCAACTATGGTTCGCCCGATTTTGGTCCTGCAGCAAGTCGTTATACCGAGTCACGCTTGCACCCACTTGCCATGCAATTGCTTGCCGACATCGACGAAGACACTGTCGACCTCATTCCTACATACGACGGCACATCGGAAGAGCCGATTGTTTTGCCGGCCCGTTTTCCAAATTTGTTGGTCAATGGCAGTCAGGGCATCGCTGTTGGCATGGCCACCAGCATTCCGCCACACAACCTGGGCGAAATCATTGATGCAACATTGCATTTGCTCGAACACCCAGAGGCCACACCAAATGATTTGATGAAGTTTGTAAATGGTCCAGACTTTCCAACTGGTGGTTTGATTTTGGGTCGCTCAGGCATCATTGATGCTTATCGCACCGGCAGAGGAAGCATTAAGACACGCGCCAAAGTTTCCATCGAAGAGGGCCGTCGTGGGCAAATGCAGATCATTGTTTCAGAGCTGCCTTATCAGGCAAGTTGTTCGGCAATCGCATCGCGTATTCAAGAGTTGGTAGATGGCGGCGACCTCGATGGCATCGCCGATGTCAACGACAACTCATCAGGTGGCGAAACAAACCTGATCATCACACTGAAGCGCGATGCCAACTCCAACGTTGTCATGAACAATCTGTTTAAGTTGACTCAGTTGCAATCCAGTTTCCCCGTCAACATGGTGGCGTTGGTCAAGGGTGTTCCTCGCACTGTCAACCTGCGCGACGCTCTCGTTGGCTACGTCGATCATCAAATTGAGGTCATCACACGCCGGTCCACCTTCCGTTTGCAAAAAGCAAACGATCGCAACCATATTCTGGAAGGTCGACTCAAGGCACTCAATGTCATCGACGAGATCATCAAACTGATTCGCGCGAGCGAAGACGCTGCATCAGCCAAAGAAGCGTTGATGGGCAAGAAGTACGGGTTTACTGAGCGTCAAGCCATCGACATTCTTGACATGCAGTTGCGTCAACTCACACGACTGTCACGCATTGATCTTGAAACTGAGCAGAAAGATGTGCTTGCGCGCATTAAAGAATTGCAAGCAATCCTCAATTCAGATGTCAAACTTCGCGCCGTTATTAGCAAAGAAATGACTGCTGTGCGAGATGCCTTTGCAACTCCACGCGTGTGTCAGATCACCCACGATGTGGGCGAACTTGGTGTGGAAGACCTTGTCGAAGATAGAGAACTTGTCATTGTGATGACGGAGGCGCAATACATCAAGGCTGTGAGTGCAGATTCATTCCGCACTCAAGGTCGCGGTGGCCGCGGAGTAAGTGGCGCGAAAATGAAGACAGACGACATTGTGCGCAATGTGATCTTCACGACAACGCATGCATACCTGTTGTTCTTCTCAAACCGTGGTCGCGTATATCGCCTGCGCGCACTCGAGATTCCAGAGCGCGAGCGCACTGCAAAGGGCATTCCAATTGTCAACTTGTTGCCACTGCAACCAGGCGAAACTATTCAGGCCATTATCGATACTCGCGAACTCGCCGGAGAACGTTTCTTGTTTTTCGCAACCAAGCAAGGTCAAGTTAAAAAGACTGCGTTTGACGAATACAACTCGAGTCGCCGCGATGGCTTGATCGCACTGAAGTTGCGTCCGAAGGACGAACTTGTTCGCGTGATCGAAACATCGGGAACCGACGATGTGTTTATGGTGACTAAGGGTGGGCAGACAATTCGCTTCACCGAAAAGGCCGTGCGTCCAATGGGTCGAGCAGCAGCCGGTGTGCGCGGTATGAAGTTGCGCACAGCCGATGAAGTGGTGGCACTCGATATTGCCAAGAATGATTCAGCGATCTTGTTGATCACCGAATCCGGTTATGGCAAGCGCACACAACTCACCAACTTTGCACGCAAAGGTCGTGGAGGTTTGGGAATGATCGGCATCAAATTGACTGGCAAAAAGGGCAGCGTTGTTGCTGCTTTCATGGTCGGTCTCGAAGATGACGTCGTTGTCGTTGCATCGGGTGGTACAACAATTCGCACCCCAGTCAAAGAAATTTCAAGTCAAGGTCGTGCTGCCACCGGTGTGCGCATCATGAGTTTGGGCGCAGGACAAGTTGTTGCATCGGCGGCGCTGGTTCTGGCTCACGACGAAGAATAAGTACACGCCTTCATTCGATTGCGCCCCTCGACAAAGGGAGCGCGGTGCTCGGCGTAATGCTCAGTTGTGCCATCACTTCACTGGTGCTTGGTTGTCTTGTTGTTGTTTCAACCCACATCATTGATCAAACGCGGGCTCAAATTGCCGCCGATGCATCTGCTCTTGGCGCGATTTATGGTGGTGAGTCAGTGGCGCGACACATCGCATCACGCAACGGTGCACAGTTAGTGAGTAGTGCAACACAAGACGATGGGGTGCATGCAGTGAAGGTGCGGGTTGGGCGTCAGTACGCCACAGCCAATGCGCGTGATAGTTGGGCCCAACAGTTGCCTACAATGTCACCGTGAGTACATCTCCAAAATCTGCACCACGCATTCGGCGGGTCACACGCGTGATTCGCGACATCGACCCATGGTCGGTGTTTAAAGTGGGATTGGTTTTTCACTTCGTTGCCTACTTGATTTTGCTTGTGGCACTGGTGTTGCTGTGGAGTGTTGCGTCAGCAACCGGCACGATTGACAACATTCAGCAATTTATGAAGTCGTTTGGATGGGAGTCATTTGAATTCAATGGCGGCCAGTTATTTGTCAACGTCATGATTCTGGGACTTCTGGGTGTGGTGTTGGCCACCGCCCTCTGGGTTCTGGCAGCCACCATTTTCAACCTGATCACCGATCTTGTGGGTGGCATTCGCGTGACTGTGCTGGAAGAAGAGGTTGTTGTGGGCTCGGTTGAGAGTCACGGTAAGCGCTAGTAGGATTTGCGTCCCTGAATCAGATTCGGGGCTATAGCTCAGTTGGTTAGAGCGCATCCCTGATAAGGATGAGGTCACAAGTTCGATTCTTGTTAGCCCCACGGAGGTAACCCTGTGAATTTCATCCGACGCGTCCTGATGGTGCTCGGGATTGCGGGCATTGCAGGAGCGATTTTGAGAATCCGCGGCAAGTCCGAACCGTCAACACAGCGGGGCGGGTGGCGTCCACTCAACCCACCAACTGACCCAACTGTTGATCAAACAAACTCTCAGAACTAACCGCACACAATTCATGATTGGTAACTCGGGTGCTATTGGAGTAATTGGCGCAGGGGTTACTGGTTCGCGGGTAGTTGAGCACCTTGTAGCCACAAGTTCCACACCGATCTTGTTGCACGACCAAGACCTGTATGGCGCACAACGGCTTGCCGCAGTGCACCGGTCCCACAGTGCAACGGTGAGTGTCGCCGACTTTGAAACTGTTGCAGCAGCATCGGTGGTGGTACTTGCATGTGGCTCACCGCATGCCCCACTTGCCCAACAAATGCTCGCTCGCGGAGCATCGGTAGTTTCTCTCAGCGATGATGTGTCAGACGTAATGGATCTCTTAAAGATGCACGATGAAGCGATAGTAAAAAACAAAACGCTTGTCGTTGGCGCTGCGGCATCGCCTGGAATGACTGGTTTATTGCTCAGCAATTTGCAATCCAACTTTGACGAAATCGATGAAGCACATGTTGCATTGCATGGAACAGGTGGCCCAAACTGCGCCGTGCAGCATCATCGTGCACTTGCCGGCCAGTCAATTGGTTGGCACGACGGTGAGTGGTTGCGCAGACCTGGCGGAAGCGGACGAGAGTTGTGTTGGTTTCCAGAACCGGTTGGTGCCTACGACTGTTATCGGGCTGCAATGGCAGATCCTGTGTTATTAAAGCGAGCACAGCCGCAACTGCAACGCATTACTGCACGAGTTTCGGCAAACAGGCGAGACCGATTTACGGCGCGACTACCCATGTTGGTGCCACCGCACGCCGAAGGTGGCATGGGTGCACTGCGCATCGAGGTGAGAGGGTTTCGCAACGGATCTCGAATTGTTGAAATTGCTGGAGTTGCTGAACGAGTTGCACAAATTGCCGGCGTTGTTGGCGCCACCACCGCATTGTTTGTACACCGAGGCCAGATAACAACCACGGGCACCTGCGTGTTGGGTCAAGACTCGTTGCCCAACGCAGAAATTTTGCACGATGTGTTGACGGGTGGCATTCGATTGCACCAGTTTGTGGGTACGTGATGTCAAACTTGAATAACACCGAGATTCACACAGCAGTTCACGATCTCCTGCACAATGCTGGGCAACGGTATACCGACAAGCGCCGAGCGATTATTGACATCTTGATTCGGGCGGGCAAACCAATGTTGATTGCCGACATATTGGCAAAGGCAAAAGATATGCCCCAGAGCACTCTCTATCGAAATCTGTTGGTGTTAGAAGAGACATCGACTGTCGTGCGCGTAGTGACCAATGCTGACAGCGGTTGTTACGAACTAGCCGAACATCTCATGGGTCATCACCACCACATGGTGTGCTCAAAGTGTGGTGTAGTGCGAGATGTGGTGGTGCCTGAAGGTCTTGAGCACGAGTTGGACAAAGCTTTAGAAAAAGTGGCTCGCCGTGAAGGATTTACGATCGACCGGCATCAACTGGATCTCATTGGTCGCTGCAAAAACTGCAAATAAACCAATTGAATTGATTTATTTCGTGTTGTGCTGATTTAACAACTTGATGACTTCTTCAAGTTGATCGCGCAGTTCGTCAACTGTCACCACGTTGGCCAACACCAATCGCACACTCGCAAGTTCACGAGCCAAAAATTCGGCGTTGGCCTGCGTGCTTGCTGCAACAGCACGATCGGTCTCGGCTTGGCGACGATCGCGCAACTCTTGGCGATTTTGTGAGAGCAAAATCAATGGCGCTGCGTAGGCAGCCTGCACAGAAAACATCAAGTTGAGCAAGATAAACGGGTATTTGTCCCACTGCAACGCGAGAAACAGCACGTTGAGCGTAATCCAGATGATGACCAAGACGGTTTGAATAATCAAGAACCGCGCTGTGCCCATCAAGCGAGCAATCGACTCTGAAAATTTGCCAAATGCGTCGGAGTTGTAGTGCACACCGAGTGGCGCCTGGCGGTCGCGTGGTCGTGCAAGGTTGTCGCGCTGTTTCATCACTACTCCCCACTCGTTGGGTGGCGGCGCCAGTTGGCAGGAAGAGTGCGATCCAACACGTCGTCAACAGTGATTGCACCCAACAAACAGTTATTTGTGTCGCAAACAGCAACCGCCAACAAGTTGTAGCTAGCCAGACGCTCGGCTACATCGCGCTCGGGCATTGTTGGCACAATGGTTGGCTCCATCTCGACACACTGGCTCAATGTCATGTGTGGAGACTCGCGCAACAGTCGCTGAAAGTGCACGACACCGAGGTAAGTGCCGGTTGGTGGGTAGTGCGGTGCATGGGCAACAAAAACCTGTGCAGCAATCGAGACCAAGATGTCTGGCTCACGAATTCGTGCAAGTGCTTCAGCAACTGTTGAGTCCGGAGACATCACCACAATGTCGGGTGTCATCAATGCGCCTGCCGTGCCTTCGGCATGCGACAACAACTGGCGCATTGTCTCGGCATCTTCATCATCCATGGCCTCAAGTACTTTGCTGCGTTGTTCACCAGGCATTTGCACCAACAAGTCGGCCAAGTCGTCGTATTCCATCTCATCAAACACGTTGGTGAGGCGCTCCATGTCGAGACCTTCGATCAAACGCAACTGTTCGTCTTCTGGCAATTCTTCCAAAACGTCGGCCAAACGCTCGTCGTCCATTGCCTCTGCAACAAGTCGACGTTGCTCAAGTGGAAGTGCACGAATGACTGCAGCCACATCGCTCGGATGCATGTCGCGCAAACGAGCAGCTTCGGCAGCCTGCGCGGTCGACGGTGCAAACAAACCCGCAACAACATCCCAATCAACAAGGCGGTAGCCCGGTCGAGGGTTGAGCAAGCCGCGCTTTGCAAGACGCACTTTTGATACATGCCAACCCGGTGCGCGACCGTTCAGAAATTCGAGGGCAACATCGCTGACGGTTTCATCGCCAACTTTTTGATTGAGCACGTCTTTGCCCAATAGTCGCTCGCCAGCCCGTGGTCGGAATGGGTTGAGGTCAACGTCCCACGACTTGAGGCGGGCACCATTGTTGTCAAGCGAGGCAATGCGAGATGCGTTTACAAAAATGAGGCGGCGCTGGCTGGATGCAACAAACCCCAATACGCGTGGGGGTTCAGTGGTGCGACCAGGCACCACAACAATGTCGTCAATCTTGCCCAGGGGTTTGCCACTGGCGTCCAAAAGAGGCAGTCGCATAACGCGAAAGGCGTAGATCAATTCGGCAACCATGACCCGAAGGCTACCCCCATCTATTTATGCCAACCCGCTGCAATATGACCGATGTGTCCAATATGCAGGAAGCCAGTGTTGGTATTGCTGAGCGGTTAGTGACAGGCTCGCAGGTATGAAATTTGATGTCGCAGTAATTGGGGGTGGGCCAGCAGGCTCTTCGGCTGCGATTACGGCTGCACGTGCAGGACTTCGGGTGATGCTCATTGAAAAGGGCCCATATGGACGGAACAAGGTGTGTGGCGACGGTTTAACGCCGCGAGCAATTGCCGCGCTTGATGAATTAAAGATTGATCACTCGGTTGCGCATCGCATTGATGGTTTGCGCATGATTGCCGGAAAAACTCAGCGCGAGTTGGCGTGGCCAACAACATCGCGTTTTCCAAATCATGGTGCAGTCTGGCCACGTCAGAAGTTTGACAATCATTTACTTGATGTTGCCATTGCGTCTGGCGCTGAAGTTCGGTTTGAGTCTGAAGCGTTACCTGTTGTCGAAGGTGACCGTGTAACTGGAGTGCAAGTTGGTAGCGAAGTCATTAACGCATCACTTGTTATTTTGGCAACTGGCGCACAGGGTGCTGCTGCAAAAATGCTTGGAGCAGTGCGCGACCCAGATGAAACCTTTGGATTAGCAATTCGCGCGTATGCACCAACACCTCGTCATGCCGAGCGACATCTTGAAGCGTGTCTCAGTTTGCGTGATGAACATGGCACGCAGGTTCCTGGTTACGGATGGATGTTTCCTGCTGGCGACGGCACAGTGAACATTGGTGTTGGAGCACTCAGCACCATGAAGGGTTTCAAGAAACTCAATCTCAATACGTTGCTCGATCAATACGCATCGATAGTTCGAGAGCCGTGGTCGCTTGGTGACTATATAGATAAGCCTCGCGCGTGGCGATTGCCCATGAGTTGCGTGCGCAGACACGGCCCAGGTTGGGTGGCTATTGGTGATGCAGCCGGTTTTGTAAACCCAATGAATGGCGAAGGAATCGACTATTCATTGGAGTCGGGCATGCTTGCAGTCTCGTGCTTTTTGGAAAACCCCGAAACCGCTACAAGTGAATATGACAAGCGAGTGGGCGAGCGGTTTGACGCATTTTTGCGCACGGGTCGGAGGTTCAGTTTCATCATCGGACATCCGTGGTTACTCAAGCCAGGGCTTCGAGTTGCTGTTGGGTCGCAAGTGGCTGCCGACATCACGCTTGCGGTGATGGGCAATCTCATCGA
>JBJOEQ010000055.1:0-8456 GCA_046049195.1 Actinomycetota bacterium
AGCGCGCTGCATTCAACTCACCAGTGTGGTTCAACATTGGTGTGCCGGGCGTGCCACAACAGGCAAGCGCATGCTTCATCCTTGCAACCGAAGACACCATGGACGGCATCTTGAATTGGTATCGCGAAGAAGGAATCATCTTTAAGGGTGGCTCTGGTGCAGGTATCAACTTGTCCAACATTCGTTCGAGTGTCGAGCACCTGAAGGGTGGTGGCACAGCATCTGGCCCAGTGAGCTTTATGCGTGGTGCAGACTCATCGGCTGGCACTATCAAGTCGGGTGGCAAAACACGTCGTGCCGCAAAGATGGTCATCTTGAATGTGGATCACCCGGATATTGAGGAATTTATCTGGTGTAAGACACGCGAAGAACAGAAGGCTCGTGCATTGCGCGACGCCGGCTTCGACATGGATCTCGACGGCAAAGATTCCTTCTCTGTGCAGTACCAAAATGCCAATAACTCGGTGCGCGTCTCTGACGAGTTCATGCACGCAGTCAAAGAAGATCGCGACTGGACATACAAGGCCGTTAAGGATGGAGCACCAGTGCGCTCAATCAAGGCTCGCGACTTGTGGCGCCAAATTGCCACCGCATCATGGGAGTGCGCAGACCCAGGTTTGCAGTTTGATACCACCATCAACAAGTGGCACACCGCTCATGCGGCAGGTCGCATCAATGGCTCGAACCCATGCAGCGAATACATGCACATCGACAACTCGGCATGCAACTTGTCATCGATCAACTTGCTCAAGTACCTAGACAACACCGACACATTCGATGTTGAGGCATACCGCCACACCATCGAAGTGATGTTCACCGCCCAGGAAATCTTGGTTGGCAACGCCGACTATCCAACAGAAAAGATTGGCGAGAACAGCCACAAGTTCCGTCAGTTGGGTCTTGGATACGCAAACATCGGAGCGTTGTTGATGGCTCTTGGTATGCCATACGACTCGACCGGTGGTCGCGCATGGGCTGCAACGTTGACATCAATGATGACTGGTCACGCATACGCAACCAGCGCACGCATTGCCAGCCGCATGGGGCCTTTCTCGGGCTTTGCAGCCAACGAGCGCTACATGCTCAACGTATTGCGCATGCACCGTGATGCCAACAACGAAATTGACAACATTGACGTGGTGCAACAAGACCTCGTTGCTGCTGCAACACACGCATGGGACTCTGCTGTTCGTGACGGCGAAGAGTACGGCGTGCGAAACAGCCAAGCAACAGTGCTTGCACCAACCGGCACCATTGGTTTGATGATGGATTGCGACACAACTGGTATTGAGCCAGACTTGGGTCTCGTCAAGTTCAAGAAATTGGTCGGCGGTGGCAACATGTCGATCGTCAACCAGACAGTGCCACGCGCACTGACCAACTTGGGCTACGAAGGTCCGGTCGTCGATCGCATCATTCAATACATCGATGTCAACAAGACCATTGTTGGTTCGCCAGACTTGAAGGCCGAGCACTTGCCAGTGTTTGCTTGCTCGATGGGTGACAACACCATTCACTACGAAGGTCACGTGCGCATGATGGGTGCGGCTCAGCCATTCTTGTCGGGTGCAATCTCAAAGACCGTCAACATGCCAGAAGATGCAAGCATCGAAGACATCGAGGCATTGCACATGCTTTCGTGGGAGCTCGGCATTAAGGCCGTTGCTATTTACCGCGACAACTGCAAAGTTGGTCAGCCACTTTCCACCGCCAAGAAAGACGGAGAAAAGGGAACTGCCGATGCTGCAGCCACTGCTGGTCAAATGACCAACACGGTCGAGCGCATTGTCGAAAAGATCGTGCACCAGCCAGTGCGTCAGAAGTTGCCTCGATCACGTCGTGGTCGCACCTTCGAATTCCGCGTTGCTGATTGCAAGGGCTTTGCAACCATCGGCGAATACGTCGATGGTCGTCCAGGCGAAGTGTTTCTCACTGTGTCAAAGCAGGGAAGCACATTGGCCGGCATCATGGACTCGTTTGCAAAGAGCATCTCGTACGGTTTGCAGTACGGCGTTCCATTGCGCGCGTTCATCGAAGCGTTCATCAACACGCGCTTCGAGCCAGCAGGCATGACCGATGATTCAGACATTCGTATGGCATCGTCCATCATCGACTATCTCTTCCGCCGCCTGGCTGTCGAGTATCTATCGGTCGAAGAGCGTGCAGAGTTGGGTATCTACACACGCGAAGAGCGTTTGCAGCCAACACTGCCCGGTGTCGAAGAGTCGGTAACTAATACCGCTCAAGGCGTTGACGTGATCAGCGATCCGAAGACAGTGCCAACTGTGCAAGAACTTGTTGCACAAATGGACTTCGCAGCACAACAGCCACATGCGCAGGCAACGCCAGCAAAGACTGGTGCAATCTGCTCATCATGTGGTTCTGCCAACATGCAACGCGCTGGTGCGTGTTACGTATGCGGTGACTGCGGATCTTCGTCCGGCTGTTCCTGATTCGTTAGGGATTAATGCGACAAGGCATGCGCTTGATGCCATTAATGAAGTTGCTCTGTAGGTAAGCAGGCTCACCTGTGATTTGCAGGTTGGGCATGCGCGTATAAATTTCATTAAACATCACGCCTAGTTCGCGGCGTGCCAGGTTGGCGCCTAAGCAAAAGTGGGGGCCACCAGCGCCGAAGCCCACTTGGCCAGGCGCAGGTGCCCGAGTGACATCGAAGATGTACGGATTTTCGTATACCTCTTCGTCACGATTGGCTGAGTTGTACCACATCACAATCTTTTCGCCTTCCTTGATCTTGACGCCGCGAATTTCGGTGTCACGTGTGGCGGTGCGGCGAAAGTGAATCACTGGTGACGACCAACGAACGATTTCTTCAACGGCAGTCTTGGTGTTGGCCTCGAAGTTGCCAAACCATTTGGCGCGCTCATCTGGCAGACGAGTGAGCTCGAACATTCCGTGGCTGATGGCATTGCGAGTGGTCTCGTTGCCTGCAACAACAAGAAGAATGAAGAAACTACCGAACTCCTGTGGCGACATGCGCTCACCATCCACTTCGGCGTGCATCATGATGCTTGTGAGATCATCTTGTGGCTTCTTCAACCGATCTTCGCCGAGAGCCTGTGCGTAGGCAAATATTTCGAGCGCAACATTGATGAGGTTTTCGAGAGTTCCCCCAAAGTCTGGGTCGCCAGCGCCAAGGATGACGTTTGTCCAATCAAGGATTTGTTTTTCGTCGCTTTGAGGGATGCCCATCATCTCGCAAATGATCTGCAATGGAAACGGCGCAGCAATATGTTCGACGAAATCAAACTCTGAGTCGCCAAACTTTTCAATCACGGTGTCAACAACTGTGCGTGCCTTGATCTTGACGTATTCTTCGATGCGCGCGATTTCTTTCGGTGTGAATCCTTTGGACACAATGGTTCGCAGTCGTACATGCTTTGGGTCATCCATGCTGATCATGGACCCAAAAAATTCATTGAGCTCGATGGTCAGGTCGGGGATATTTGTGCCCTTGCCGCTTTGGAATAAGTCGGGATTGCGGCTGGCTTGCCAAATGTCTTCGTGCTTAGTGAGTGCCCAATATCCCGGTCCTTTCGGAAAATTCATCAGTTCAATTTCGGGAAAGAACTTGACGGGGGCTTCTTTGCGCAATGTAGAGAACACGGATTCACGGTGATCTCGGGGTGCCTTCCAAAATTCGGGGTCTGAAAGGTTGATGTGGTCGGGGTCGATGCGGGTCAGTTGGACTGGGCTTTGGGACATGCCGAAATGGTACCGTTGCGTAACTATTTATTAATAACTCAAACGAAAGACACCCCATGACACAAGCAGTGATCGTTGCAACCGCCCGTAGCCCAATTGGCCGTGCCAACAAAGGAACCCTTATTGACTTGCGTCCAGATGAGATGACCGCGCAAATCGTGCGCGCACTCATGGCCAAGGTGCCACAAGTGAAAGGTTCGGACGTTGAAGACTTGATGCTCGGCATCGGTCAACCCGCTGGTGAAGGTGGATTCAACATCGGTCGTATGGTTGCGATTCTTGCTGGTCTCGACGATGTGCCTGGCGTAACGGTCAATCGTTATTGCTCGTCCAGTTTGCAAACAATCCGCATGGCGGCACACGCGATCATGGCAGGCGAAGGCGATTGCTTTATCGCAGCAGGCGTTGAGACCGTGAGCCGTTACCAACATGGTGCAAGCGACATGGCACCAAACCCAATCTTTAAGGGACCAGGCGAGCGCACCAAGTTGCGCAGTGCTGGTGGTCAGCCAACATGGACGCCTGCACAAGGGATGGCAGATGCATACATCTCGATGGGTCAGACCGCAGAAAACGTGCGCGAAATCGAAGGCGTAACACGTGAAGAGATGGATGCCTTTGGTGCCCGCTCGCAGCAACTTGCAGTGAAGAACCAAAACAACGGTTTCTTCGAACGCGAAATTACTCCACTCACTTTGCCAAACGGCACTGTGATCAGCAAAGACGATGGCCCGCGCGACGGCACAACTGCCGAAGGTCTTGCAGCACTCAAGCCAGTGTTTCGTCCAGACGGACAAATCACCGCTGGTAACGCATGCCCACTCAACGACGGTGCAGCAGCAGTCATGGTCATGAGTGACACAAAAGCAAAGCAACTTGGACTCACACCACTGGCTCGAATTGTTTCGTCGGGTGTTTCTGGTCTCAACCCAGAGATCATGGGTCTTGGCCCAATCGAAGCCTGTCGTCAAGCGCTCAAGCGTGCTGGCATGACCATCGACAATGTCGACCTAGTTGAAATCAATGAGGCATTTGCTGCACAAGTTATTCCTTCAGCAAAGCACCTTGGCATTTCAATGGACAAGCTCAATATTCACGGTGGAGCGATTGCGCTCGGTCACCCATTCGGTATGACCGGTGCTCGCATCATGACAACCTTGATCAACGGCCTGCAGTCGACGAACAAGTCGGTTGGCATGGAGTCGATGTGTGTCGGTGGTGGCCAAGGTATGGCCATGATCATCGAACGCTTGAGCTGACCTCAAGAGTTTTTGATTGGCGGCCAAGTCGCCACAACATCACTACTGCAAGCAACGTCAGTGTTGCCATGAGCAGTGCAACCGCACCGAAGGCAACGATGCCTCCGTTCTGGCTTGCCCCACCAAAGTGACCATAAATTGCTGGCGTTGTAAACGCAAGCAACATCGACATCAAGAGTCCTGCTGCACCTGCAAGGCCTTGTGCTGCAGATGCGCGACCAAGTGGTGCGGCAAGTGCAACAGCAGCGGCTGACGCTGGATACATCAATGCTTGGGCAATACCTTCGAGCACGTTGAGCGCCACAACAGGTGGAAGTGTCCGGAAAAGTCCGTATCCGCCAACTGCAGGGACGACGAAAATCATTGCGTACATGGCAACTTTTTGTGGGTCATGTTTGTCGGCCAATCTGCCGCCATACGAAGCAAAAACAATGAATGGAATGGTGTACAAACCAAACGAGATTCCAACCATCATGTTGCCGCCACCCAAGTCGGTGAGGTAGCGATCCCACAGTGAGTCAAAGATGCCAACGGGGGCCTGAATTGCCATTGCCAGAAGCACCGCAATACGCACCTGCGGGTAACGCAATAGTTCGATGCTCGCTCGTTGTGAAGTTTCGTTTGTCGGCAACTCGGGAAACGAGCGAAATGCAATGAACAACAATGTGACGAGGCTGACGCCACCAAACACTAGAAATGTTGCCGAGATGCCAATTGGGTCAAGCAACATTCCACCAAACAGTGGGCCAGCAACAAAGCCGAGCAACTCGATGCCCGCAAGTTTGCCAAGGCGTTCCCCTCGTCGCTCTGGGTCGACATGCGAAATGAGAGCGCGCACGGCTGGCATCACAAGACCAAATGAAGAGCCGATGACTGCGCGAGCAACAATGAATTGTGTAAGAGATGTGCTTGTCGACATCAGGATCGCTCCGAGTGCACTGACCAACAGACCGAGCATGATCAGTCGTTTGGCGTGCCCGCGGTCGGCATACGGAGCGATGAACAGTTGCGCCAAAAATCCACTCAGAAAACCGGCACCAGAGATGAAACCAAGACTTGCGGTGGCAAACCCAAACGTGTCTTGAATGTCGCCGAGTGCAGCGAAGATCACGCTGTTGGCGGTGGCAATGCCAAATGAGCACGACATCAAAAGAAAAGCGTCTGCCTTGTGGTCGCGTAGGTCGAGTGTCATGAGCGATACCTCATTAGCGATTTCTCACTAGCGTCCGAGTTCGTTCAAAACTGCGTCGCCGAATTGTGGCCATGCATCAAGCGCCCATTCGCCAAATTCGCGGTTGGAGAGTGCAAAGCATGCGACGTTTGCGACTGGGTCAATCCAAATAAAAGTTCCGCTACCCCCGAAGTGTCCAAAGGTGGATGCGCTGTTGCGTGTTGCCATCCAGTGAGGTGACTTGGCGCCGTGGATTTCTGGGCCAAGACCCCATGGGCACGGGTCAAACCTGCCTACGCCTGGCACTACACCTTCGAGCTCGACGTACTGCGGTGTTGTTGCTTCGATATACGTAGTTCGTGCAAGAAGTTTTGGTGTGCGGAGTTCGGCTGCAAATAGCGCGAGATCGGAGATGGTCGAGTGAATGTCTGCAGCAGGTGAGCCAAGCAGTTCGCTTGACGACATACCGAGTGGTGCAAAAACTGCTTCAAACAAATATTCATCAAAGTTCATTTCGACTCGTAATGCAACATGTGCTGCAAGCATCTCGTATGCCGTGTTGGAATAGACGCGTTTGCGACCCGGACTAATAATCGGTGCACCATTGTCAAACCCGTAACCGCCAGCATGAGCGAGCAGGTGTCGAAGAGTGCATCCTTCTTGGCCAACTTGATCGTCGAGCGAAACCGAGCCGTCTTCTACCGAGATAAGCGCGGCCCAAGCTGTAACGAGTTTGCTGACCGATGCGAGTCGAAATCTGTATTCGGTGTCACCAGCTATATGCGGCGTGCCAGTTTGGTCAATGACGCCGGCGGCAGTATTGGGCGCACCCCATGAGTCGGTGAGCGCAAATGATTGCGCCAGTGTTGTGCCCATAGGCACTAATTCTTGTCGCGAATCAGTTCTGCAACGCGGAATGCAAGGTCAAGCGATTGACGAGCATTCAGACGTGGATCACACACGGTTTCATAACGTGTATCGAGATCATCATTGCTCACTGCCTCTGCACCACCAAGACATTCAGTGACGTTGTCGCCAGTGAGCTCGATATGAATGCCACCAGGCCAGGTGCCTTCGGCGCGATGAGCTTTAACGAAGCCAGTGATTTCACGAATGATGTCGTCGAAGTGGCGGGTCTTGCGACCGTTTGGTGCGGTGAATGTGTTGGCGTGCATTGGGTCGCATGCCCACACAACCGGGTGCCCAGTGTCGCGCACTGCACGAAGTAGGGGACGCAATGCTTCTTCAACGTTGTCTGCACCCATGCGAGTGATCAACGTGAGTCTGCCTGGGATGCGCGATGGGTTGAGTGTCTCGCACAGGTTGAGCACAAAATCGACACTTGTGTCTTTACCAATTTTGCAACCAATTGGGTTGCCTACGCCGCGAAGAAACTCAATGTGCGCTCCGTCGAGTTGACGCGTGCGTTCGCCGATCCACAGCATGTGTGCACTGCAGTCATACCATCCACCAGTCAATGAATCTTGACGGGTGAGTGCTTCTTCATAGCCCAAAATGAGTGCTTCGTGACTGGTGTAGACGTCAACTTGATGTAATGCGCTGTGAGTTTCGGTATCAACGCCGCATGCGCGCATAAATGCGAGTGCGCGCTCAATCTCTGCAGCCACTTGCTCGTAGCGCTGGCCCTCGGCACTTGTGGCCACAAACTCTTGGTTCCAGGCGTGCACTCGGTTGAGATCTGCAAAGCCACCCTTGGTAAAGGCGCGCAACAAGTTGAGTGTGCTCGCTGACTGGTGATAAGCCTGCACTAAACGTTCAGGGTTTGGACGTCGAGCATCTTCGTGGGGGCTCGGGTCGTTGACCATGTGTCCGCGAAAAACTGGAAGTTCGATGTTGCCAACTTTTTCGGTGTTGGCCGAGCGTGGCTTTGCAAACTGGCCAGCGATGCGACCAACTTTGACAACAGGAACGCCCATCGAATATGTGAGCATCACAGCCATCTGCAAAATGACGCGAAGCTTTTCGCGAATGTTGACTGCAGTGAACTCTTCAAAACTTTCAGCACAGTCGCCGGCTTGCAACAAAAATGCGTTACCACTCGCAACTTGACCCAATGCTGCTTGCAACGAACGAGCCTCACCGGCAAATACGAGCGGGGGAAAGGTGGAGATCTGCTTGAGCGCGCGCTCGAGGTCGCCCGTGTCAGGCCATTGAGGCTGTTGCACAGCAGGCATGCTCTGCCAGGATGAAGGTGTCCAGTTACGTGTCATAGGGCTCAGTACTTTCAGTGTACGAACCTGTCGTGTTGAAACCCAGCGGGTTTTAGACGGTCAGGAAAT
>JBJOEQ010000056.1:0-4520 GCA_046049195.1 Actinomycetota bacterium
GCTCGTACCGAATCCGAACTACGACTTCCCAAAGATGTAGACCGCCGGTATTCGTCTTTGAGTAAGCGCTGAACTTTGTCAACAACGTCATCTTTGGAAGACGGGCGTCTACCCGATGAAAGTCCTTGTGATCCCAAGGATCGGAGTGAATCCGGTGCACCCATTGACGAGAAGCCGATTCGCTCGCTTGATTGAATACTTCGCGAAATAAGCCGAATCTGTTCTTCGCGCTCGCGTCCACCAGTAAGCGCCTCTTCATTTCTTATTCGATCTGCATAACGAAGGGCATCAGCATCCTCGTTGTATGCGGCATGGAAAATAACTTCATAGACATGGCGCAAGTCGCTGAGCGTAAATTCTTCTTCGCAGAACTTGAGCGCAATAGGGGTGCGTTCCATAAGATCGCGAACACGTGAAATTGCTTCTCTGATGATTCTGCTGTGATCAAATTCGAGTCGATTTGGTTCGGCAAGTACTTCAACCACGTCCATAAATTGTGCAGAGGCAGCATCACTGCCAGCGAATGGGGTAGAGAAATCGGGGTTGAATGCCACGAATGCAACGCTGACTGTACGGCCCGAGCGTGGGTCGCGTCCGACCTCGCCGTATGCACCGATCTGTACGAGATCATCTTGGGTCAATTCGATACCAGTCTCTTCAAAGAGTTCGCGTATTGCAGCATCAATCAGATCTTCGTTTTGCCATCGCACATGCCCGCCTGGCAATGCGTAGTCAGTTGGTTTACGCGACACTTCACTGGCAATGCCGGTTCGTTTGTCCATGATGCACGACATTGGGTCGTTACGTCGGACGACGGCCACTTGAAGCAGATTGCGCTTAATGGTGAGAGCAACAACATCAACCGCCACATGGAAGTGAGGTGGGAAATTTGGATCTGGGTTCTTGGCGGTTGGTTGAGTCATGGTGTTACTACCTCTACGCACAAAGTCGCATTAAATGTAATTCTACATAAACATCGATTTTCTGCTGGCACTCCATGTCTTTGATCCTTGAAAACATCAATTGAGAACGAAATCTTATGGAAGGTCTTTTTTGAGATTTTCTGCAGGTTTTGTGAGCCAAAATTTCTAAAACCCAATAAAGATATGGGTTTTATACTCGTTGCAACACCCGTGTGCTATACTTGTATTATACAAGTAAGTAGCAAATAATAATGGTAGTGATGACCATAACTATCTGCTAAGGTGTCATCGGACATAGCGACAGCAAAGGGGAAAACCGCAAAAACATCAATAAATAGAGGATATCACGGGGAAGCAGTTCCGAGAGATCCAAATGTCAACTTGACCACAGAAGCCAAACCAGTACCGCCAGCAACTACAACCGACATTCTCTCGAAGGGGGAAATAATGAATCAGAGCACCTACATCCTGAAGTTCCAAGCGTCATTGCAGAATCGATTTGGAAGTCGCACCACATACATGGGTCAAGAAGTTGACGACATCATCTCATATGCGGTTGTCACCCTGATGGGAAAGATTGCACAAGTCAAAGCGGTGTATCCAGATCCGGTTGCATACGCGGGAATGCGTTTCTCAAGTGTGGCGCACGATTTCCGTCGTCGTCAGATGGCACAACGCGGCGAAGGCGCACGGGGCGAGCGCAAGAGCGTATCTACGAGCGATGAACAGACTTGGGCGCAACTTGAAGGCATCGCATATGGCGGAGAGTGCGACGTAGCAGAGCGCATGGACAACATGCGATTGGCCAAGAATGTGATGGCGATCCTTCCGATCGAACAACAGCGCATTGTCTTTCTGCACGGAGTTCGCGGACTCAATGTCACCGAGATCGCAAAAGAAGTAGGCAGGAGTCGCGAGACCGTAAGTCGTGCACTCAGTGCGGCACGTCGCAATGCCAATAAGACGTATGGACCGGCCGCATAATGGCGACTATTCAACGATCTTCTTTCGCACCATCTCCACAACCTTCGAGCTATGGCTTGTTGGGTTGTGGCAGGTGGGCGAGTGTGCAACTCGGACATGCAAAATGATTCGGTTTTCACAAGTAGGGCATACCCACAAGATGCTTCGTTTTGGTGGTTTTTCAGTTGATTCCATGTCGTGCCTCCTGGCAAGTCGGTGACTCCCAAGCCGCACAACAGAATCAAAAGTGTGACAAAGTTTCTCTAAACCTCATAAAAGAAAAGGAAAATTGCAGCCATGACAAAATTCATCAACCTCAAGACAAGTCCAAACCGAGTTGAGTTCACCGGAGATTTCTTGATTGAAGACGAAGGTCTCTATGAGTTCTTCAAGCAGTACGGTGCCGGTGAATATGACCATTGGTTCGAACGCGCGCTCCGACTTGGCGCATACGCGTTAGAAGAAGAACGAATTGCTGCATTCCTCGGTCGCGCAGAAAACGAGATCGATGCGGGCCTTGAGCGACTCAAGGTCATCTACAAGATGGTCCACCTCAAAGAAAAGTCAGCGGGCAAGGGTGCAGTTGCCGAAGTTGAACTCTCAGATGTTCTACAGAGATTCATTGATGACAATGGTTGGGGTGACGAGGTAACAGCCACCGGCGACAAAGTTGGTGCAATCGCGCGCCGCAAGGTGGGTGACCTCGTTTGCTCCATTAACAATGGTGCAGTCTCTGTGGTCATTGAGTCCAAGATGGATGCATCTGTCGCGGTTGGAGATCCGACAGCACTCGATGAGAGAAACAAGAAGTCTGGAAATCCCGAGAAGTCGGCATACGGCCAAAACATCACATCGCTTGTCAACCGGAGTGCGCAAGTGGCTATTTCAGTTTTCAATAAGGCAAGTGTTTCTGCGTCAATACGTGATCTTGAAGACATTACGTTCCAACCAGAACTTCCTGGCTTCATCGTCAAAGTCGACAGAGCGAGGGGTGATTTTGCAAATATTTGTTTGGCATACTCGATTGCTAGAGAGATGGCACTCATGGGTGTCGAAAAGATTCATGGCGATCATCTCAATCTTGTTATCAAGCGACTTGTTCGCGACCTTGGTGTGTTGGCAAAGACAGAGACCGACCTTGGAAAGATTGAGAAAGCTGCAAAAGACACATTGACATCAGTGGACAGTATTCGTGGTGCCATTACAGACACAACTTCAAGCTTGGACAGCACGTCCCAGATTTTGAAGAAAGTTTTGGCTGGCGACGTTCCTTCGCTCGATGAAATGCGTTTGTATTTCAACGAGAAGGCAGACAAGTAAGCCGGTCGTTAGTCGCACACTCAGTGCGGTGCGTCGCAATGCCAACAAGACATTTTGGCCTGCCGCTTAACTGGAGAAATTTACCAACTTCTCCAACTACGGCCCCATCGTGGTGAAGTCCTGCGCAAATACACAGAAATTTTTGGAAACACGTCCTCGAGCAACTCTGCCAAAACTACATGAATCAATATGTCTAGTTTCCGCACCAATCGGCACGGAGATCCAAAGAAGAATCTGCTTGATGCAGATTTCTCGGCCTGGCGAAGGAGTGCGAGCGTTTCGCGAAGCGAGTGGTGTTTGTGAAGCATCGGTTTGTTTCGCTGTGGTTTAGGGTCACTTGTTGTGTGTAAACATATCCAAATATCTAGTTGGCGCAACCAAGAATGCCTTTACGTGTAACGCATCAACCGTCTTCAATAACTTTGCAGCAAGTGGAGTCAGTCGCACATCGGTCATCTCGCGTAACTGCACTTCAATTGGTACGCCACGTGTCATGCCAGTGAGGTCGATTGCTTCGCTTCCTTCGAGTGCCAAACCCATCGACACGACATCGTATGTTTTGACCAGCAAGTTCTCGCTCAACACCACGTCGTCGTGCACGACCCATCCGGCAGGAACTTTGACCAACCATCTACGTGACAATCGATGCAGGCGCACGGGTAGTTGCCACAACAACCCAACTGAGAGCACTACGCCAATACCACCGACTACATATCGCTCAGATGCCAACATCAGTGGCGTTATGCAAACCACGACAGCCATCACGCCCCAACCAATCACGAGAGGCATCACGATGGGGGCGGGCACGCGCAACAAGTGACGGCGTTCGTCTCCGTATGCGCCGGCCTGCACATGAATTGAGCCGTAGTCAGATGTGTATATAAGGACCAAGGCAACAAGTGCACACACAGCACCAATGACATTGCCAACACCAAACGAGCTGTCGGGTAGTCCAACAAGTAAGTGCGCTACTACGACGGGCACGATGCAACGAGCGGTGGTGAGCGAAATGGGGTGGTGCAACCAGGTGGCCAGAGCAACGAGTGCCCACAGCAACCACAGCTCGACGCTCATGGTGGTGCGCAGAACCTGTGAGTGAGACGACATGGTGTCGGTGAGATTGTTGGGCAATAGCGCCGCAACCAACCACAGCACCCGAACTGGCCAGGCGAGTTTTGCCAACAATGTACGAATCACGCCACCGAGCCTAGATGTCAAGGTAGGTTCGCAGCGCCCTGTTCACCGCTTCTAATACCGCTGAGTCGAGCACTGCATAAAACCGCTTTATTCTGCTCTTATCAATAGTTTGAATTT
>JBJOEQ010000057.1:0-8320 GCA_046049195.1 Actinomycetota bacterium
CACAGTCGAAGGATCTGTTTGCAAGCCAGCAACCACATTGCGCCAACGCTGAAGCACATCATTTCCGATCTGCTCATCCACCGAGTCAAGACCAAACCGAATGGCATAGTTTGTCGCAGCCTCGATGATCTCTGTTTGAATCTGCGCGGCTGTTAGGTGCCGACCGTCAACCATTTCAATAACTGCATTGAGAGTTGTGTCGTGGCTCACCTGTCGTACCGCACGTACCGGATCTTTGATCACGAGGTGCGGAGGGAAAGCATCGTCTTCAATCATCGCTAGCACTATCGACGTCGTTCCAACTTTGAGATACGTTGCAACTTCGCTCATATTTGCATCACCTGCGATTACGTGAAGCCGGCGGTACTTGACTGGATCACAATGGGGCTCATCGCGAGTGTTGACGATTGGTCTCTTCAACGTTGTCTCTAAACCAATCTCTTCTTCAAAAAAGTCAGCACGTTGACTGATCTGAAAAAGATTTGGTTTCGAGTTTTTTCCGGTCAGCCCGCGGTGTTCGGCTCCAACTTTGCCAGCGCCGCAAAAAATCTGTCTACTTACGAAATGTGTGGTTATTTGTTGGGCAATCTGTGTGAACGGCGTTTGTCTTGAAATGAGATAATTCTCGTGACAGCCATAACTATTCCCTTTGCCATCAGAATTATTTTTGTACAGCACGATCTCTGAATCGGATGGCAAGCCTTCGTTGGCTACTTGCATGCTGCGGCGGACAATTTCTTCTCCTGCACGATCAAACAACACTGCTTCAAGGGCATTTCTGCACTCTGGGGTGCTTACTTCTGGGTGAGCATGGTCGACGTAATAGCGCGCTCCATTTGTGAGCACGGTATTTACGAGTTGCGTTTCGAATTCGGGAAAAAGATAGTCATCGAGCGAGTACCCACGTGCATCGTTGCCAGGATGTTCGTCGATGTAATCCCAGCCGACAAGTTCTGAATTACCCATTGAGTAGGCGTTGACAATTATTGAAGATGCGGTAATCGGGTTGACATCACCACCTTTAAAAATAATTCCGTATTCGGTTTCAATTCCGCAAACTTTCGGCGTTGCCACTTAGAGGTACTGCCCCGTTGCTGTTCGCTCAATTGCTTTGCCACCAGAATCACGACCAGATTCCGTGTCTACATCGTCGTGCACCAGAGTGCGAATAAACACGATGCGTTCGCCCTTCTTGCCTGAGATCTTGGCCCAATCGTCAGGATTCGTTGTGTTCGGTAAGTCTTCGTGTTCTTTAAACTCCTGATGAATTGAATCCACAAGATCCTGCAAACATATTCCCTTTATGCCACTCTCAATCAACCTCTTGATTGCCAATTTTTTTGCACGACGGACAATATTTTCGATCATTGCACCGGAGGAGAAATGCTTGAAGTACATGATCTCTTTTTCGCCGTTTTGATAAGTCACTTCAAGAAATCTGTTGTTGTCAGAAGTCGCGTACATTTCTGTTACTGCCTGATCAACCATTGCGCGAACCGCTTGGTTTATATCTCCATTGCCCAAATTGTCGATATCGGATTGGGAAATTGGCAACTCACTCGTGAGATAACGACCAAAAATCTGGCGCGCAGCATTGGCATCTGGACGCTCAATCTTGATCTTGACGTCGAGACGACCAGGACGCAATATTGCTGGATCAATCAAGTCTTCGCGGTTCGTTGCCCCGATAACAATCACATTGCGCAATCCCTCGACTCCATCGATCTCCGCGAGCAGTTGCGGCACAATTGTTGACTCCATATCCGACGAGATGCCCGTCCCGCGCGTGCGAAACATTGAGTCCATCTCATCGAAGAAAATGATGACGGGCCAACCTTCTTCGCTCTTCTCGCGAGCGCGTTCAAAAATGAGCCGTATTTGTCTTTCGGTTTCACCTACATACTTATTCAGCAATTCTGGACCCTTGATGTTGATGAAATAGCTACGTCCCTTGTCGTCTCCGGTTCGAGCAGCAACTTTACGAGCAAGACTATTTGCCACCGCTTTTGCTATCAGTGTCTTTCCACACCCCGGCGGTCCGTACAACAAAATTCCTTTAGGGGCTGGAAGTTGGTGCTCGGCAAAGAGATCGGCATGCAAAAATGGAAGCTCGACTGCATCAGCGATCTGTTCAATCTGCGAGTCGAGGCCACCGATATCGGAATAGGAAATATCGGGAATCTCTTGCAATAAGAGATGCTCGACTTCAGGCTGATCGAGTTTCTCAAGCAACAGATTGGACGACGGGTCCAACCTCAACAGATCTCCTGAACGCAAATGCATGCCCCTAATTGCAGTTGCCAATTCGCAAACACGCTCGTCGTCGCCTCGTACAACAACGATTGCGCGTACTCCATCTTCCAGAACCTCTTTCAGAGAAACAACTTCGCCTGTTGTATCGCTTTCCCGATCGAACACGATGTTGAGAGCATCATTGAGCATCACCTCGGCGCCAAGTTGCAGATGTTCAACATCAACTGATGGATGAGCAGTCACTCTGATCTTGCGACCGCTCGTCAGCACATCCACAGTGAGGTCATCATTGATGCCAACAACTGTTCCGTAAGAACCCGGTGCGCGCGTGAGTTTGTCGACTTGGTCGCGCAAGTTGGCGATGTGCTCGCGAGCCTCTCGAAGCGTGTATGAAAGTTTTTCGTTCTGGCCGGTCAATCGAGCAATCTGAAGTTTGAGGTCGATCGGCACTGGTGTGTCTGGCGTATCTTTATTAGCTTTAGCGTCAGTTGTCATGTGTCACCCCAAGCGTCTCGAATCCCTTTAAACCGATAAACCCTTTCTAGTGCTTCGTACCGTATAGGGCAATCCCTACTCAGAACACAATTTTTTAGCATGTGGCGTGTATTCTTGGATGGGTACTTGAGAGCTATCGACGACTAAATCAACAAATAAAAGGAGCCAGCCAACATGAAAGTTTGGATCGATCAGGATCTTTGCACCGGAGACGGATTGTGCGAGGAAATTGCTCCTGATGTCTTCACCCTCCTTGACGATGGCCTTGCATACGTTCGCGAAAAGGACAAGATTTTTGCCACCGCTAAGGGCAATGCTCAAGGCGCAGACGGTATGGCGGTTTTTGCAGACAGCCAGTTGGATGGCGTGATCGAATCAGCCGAGGAATGCCCCGGCGAATGTATTTTCATCGAACCGTAAGCGTTCGACGACCTACAACTCTTCGGCAACAGATGTTGCTTCTGCTTCTCTAGCTTCAATTTTTATTGCGTGTCCGATAAAGCGCGACACGGTGAGAAATGCCGTATGTGCCACCATTCGGTGATCCGGTCGTACAGCCATTCCTTCGATGTGCCAAGAACGATGCAGCACCTCAAGAGTGCGTGACTCAATCCATGCATCACCCATAGCTTTTCTCACCTGTACTGCTTGGGTGATGCTCGGCGTATAGGCAACAAGTAATCCGCCGGTTCGCAACACTTTCTCGGCATGTGGCACAACATTCCACGGTTCGGGCAAATCCAGAACGACGCGATCGTAATCCGAACCATCGATACCTTCGTAAGAATCACGAATCTCTACCGAGTAGCGCTCAAGTGCCGCTTCACCCAAAAAGGAACGAACGTTTGACGTCGCACGGTTTGCAAAATCTTCTCGAATGTCGTAACCAGTGATTATCGCGCCATACCGCAACATAGTCATTGAAAGAGCGCCCGAACCTACGCCTGTCTCAAACACTTTCATACCTGGTCCGATATCACCGATCATGCAAATAGGCGCGAGATCTTTTGGATAAATGACTTGCGCACCTCTTGGCATTTCGAGCACGAAATCCTCAAGTGTTGGACGCAAAATTGAATAGTGGGCACCTTTTGTCGACGTCATGACCGTGCCCTCTTGGCTTCCAACAATGTCATTGTGTTCGAGCACTCCGGAATGACTATGAAATTGCCCACCTTCGATCAACGTCGCTAAATAGCGCCGTTTCTTTGAATCAAGAATGAGTACTTTTTCACCAACAGCAAACGCGCGTGCCATAAATTAAAAACCCTTGCTCTTGGAGTGAGAAATAGATATCGACTGATCATCTTTGAGATGCACTCTTGCTACAACTGGTCTGCGCCTACCGCGCATGTACTTCACCACGCGCCAAATGATTTTGAGGTACCACACGATTGTTAGCGACGGATCTCTACAACGCTGCGGCGCTTGCGACCACCGCGTCGTCCGAGCAGATATGCAATCAACACGACAATCGCGCTTGCAACTGCGGCTGCGGCCATGATTGATTGCTTTTTATCACTCGCACGACCCTGCAAGTCATCTTGTAATGACTGAAACTTGGATTCCAAATCCTCTTTGGTGATTCGTGCATCAGTGCCCGATTGTGTGGTGCTGGACATATAACTATCCTTCGCGATGCAAACTTGGGCGCGCGATACGCGTCAGCGAAAGCCAGATCAAGCCGAGAGCAACGACCATGACAATGAAATACGGAACCCAAGAAAGACGATCTTGTTGACTAAACAGTTCGGCTTGCAAAAAACGCAGCAACCCCACCAAACCCACAACTGCACCAAAAAGCAGCGCAATCGCTCCCACGATTCCCCACGCAAGCCACCTGCCGACACCGCGCAGTGGATCTAGAGTCTCTTGTTTTACGTAGTCGCGCACCATTTCGAACAGTTCAACGGCAGAAAGCGTTGAACGGAGGGGCGAACCAGCACCAAGACCATCTGTTTTCACATATCCAGTAAACCAGCGAGAGAGCGCGAACTCACCTTTGTCGGCTAAGGCGCAATGTCGGTAACGCTTGGATGCTCGGACAACGATCCAAGGGCGTTGGCCAGGCTATTCCAAATCGGGCGGTATTCGCCCTGGTTAGACACCCCCGAGCCGTTCAAGATCAATGTAAATATGGCTGCCTTTTCTGGCGCATACTTCACGTAACCCGAGAGCGCCTTTGCTCCTGTGAGAGTTCCGGTCTTGGCATGCAGGCGCTTATTGGCTGTCGTGTCTGCAAGCAATTCACGAAGCGTTCCAGTTTGGCCTGCAATTGCCAATCCGCTGCCCAACACTCCAAAGCCACCGTCTCGTTCGAGAATAGCTGCGAGTAGTGCACACGTTGCGCGGTTGCCTCGGTCCAACCCGGAGCCATCAACGAACACCAGACCGTCAATGGAAAAACCCACCTCTTGCAATGTTGTTTGCACAACCTGTGCACCAGCAAGCCTCGTGCCTGCCGACAGTTTTTGTAAACCGATTTCTTTCAGTATCAGTTCTGCAGTGTTGTTGTCGCTGTTAGTCAGCATTTCCTCAACGATGGCACTGAATGGAGCCGAATTAATGCTGGCAACAACTGGAATATCGACTGATGCTGATCCAATTTTTGCAACACCTCGAACAACTATTCCTCTCTCACTGAGCAGCCGCAAAAATTCTTGTGCAGCAGACAGCGCTGGCTGATCCGGCTTAATCGGTGAGGCAAGAACAACGCCATCATTGAGCATCAGCGCACCGAGTGGTCCAACCTCTGTTGTTCGCACACCAAGGCCCAACGATGGTGTGAAACGTTCTGTGTCGTATCGACTTTCATCGCCAACAATATTGCCAGTTATCTCGGTGATCCCTGCGGAAACAAGTGCGTCTATCAGTGCGCCAATATTTGTCGGATGAAGTGTTGGATAGGACTCAGTTGCCGGGTACCCAACAGTCGATAGCACTGGATCTCCTCCGCCAACAAGCCAGAGGTCTCCAATGACTTGATTGCCTTCGGTTACACCAACAACCTTTGTAGTGAAAACATAATCTGGTCCAAGTACTTCAAGTGCTGCGACAGCAGTTATCAATTTCATGTTGCTTGCAGGAATAACGGGCAGGTTTGGTCTGACAGCCGTAATGCGTTGACCCTCGACAGAAACCAACAGACACGACTGCTCGGGAATCATTTGCACAGTGTCGGTAAGGGAACTGACGAGGCCACCAATACGTATTTCGCCCGACAACACCGCTGGCAAGCGTCGAGCGTTGAGCAGTGATGCATTAATGCCTTGTACTTCAATCGAAGATTGATCAGCCGAAACCGAAATTGCAATGTCGTGCACAAACTTGTATGCCACCCCAATAATCGATGACCCAACCAACAGCACCGTGGTCAGCAGTGTTGCCACCACTCGAGGAGAACCGAGTCGTACCTTGTTGTTGGCACGTTTCATTGACTGTGAAATATCAACAGAATTATTTGGATTCACTTTGCTACCCCAGTGAATCGCGCATAGCGATACATGTGGGCAAGAGCGGTTGCAGCACGAGTGCCACTTGCGTAACACAGTTTCCCTGTTTCTCTCACCGTCGCTGGGCCAGGATTGAGCGGGTCGGCAACAGCCAGTTCGGTAGCCACAAGCACAGGTTTGTTGTATTTTGCAGCACACTCTGCAGCGGACTGTGCAAAGCGCTCATCTTGACGACGGTGGTACGCCACTATTCGCTCCAGACCATGGTCAGGGTAAAACTCACCCTCGCTCATCATTCGAGCCTGATTACTCTGGATACCAAGTCCCAGAAATATAACCGCGTCAATGTCATCATGTGCGCAAATCAATTCAAGAATCTCTGGAATGGTGTCTCGTGTTTCGCCTCCAGCACAATCGATCGGATTGTTGCGGCTCCAACGTGGCGGTAAGAGCTCATCTAGTGCCTTTGTCAGATCCGCTGGCAACGAAACAAGGTGGAGCACACCGTCTTTGGCAATTGCATCAGAAGTGACCACTCCCCAACCACCAACAGTTGTGAGAACAACGACACGGTTTCCTTGCGGCAAAGGTTGGGTTGCAAACGTTGCGGCGATATCGAAAGCCTCTTCCACTGTTGCAGCGCGAGAAGCACCCGTACTTCGACAGAGGCCATCAAAAATTTTGTCATTACTGGCCAACGCACCCGTGTGACTCTGAGCCGCACGAGAGCCAAGGTCGGTAGCACCACCCTTCACCACAACGAGTGGTTTGTTTTGCAGAGCACGCGAGAATGAAGCCTCTAGTGCTTTGCCATCGTTGACACTTTCGATATACGCCAAAGACACATGTGTTTCAGAATCTTGGGAAAACCACTCCAGATAATCGCCCACCGATGTCTGGGCAGCGTTACCCGCTGAGATTGCGCGAGCAATACCTACTCCTGTTTGTCTTGCATAGTTCAGAAAACTAGAAACAAAATTTCCACTTTGACTCGCAACCGAGATTGCACCACGTGGTGGGTATGGTCCAACGATCTGAGCACACATTGACACAGGTGTACTCACGACACCCTGTCCGTTTGGCCCTGCTATGACCATGCCGAGTTCTGTTGCAAGCAACACCAAGTCGTGTTCGGCCTGTTCGCCACTTGGGCCAGCCTCTCGATAACCGGCTGAAGCAATGAATGCTGCCCGTATTCCGCGCGCAGTGCACTGACGAAGCAGACTCGGGTTAGCACTTGCGGGAGTGCAGAAGAAAGCAAGATCAATTTCGTTCATCGGTAGCTCGTCGATTGAGGCGACCGTTTGAATGCCAAGAATGACCTCGCCCGCAAGATTGGTGGCATAGACCTTGCCTGCAAATTTGTTTGACAAAATATTGTGTAGAGAAACAAATCCAAACTTGCCGGGGTGCGACGAGGCCCCCACAACAACGATTGCGCGGGGCGAAAATAGCGAGTCGTACTGTGCAAATTGAGAATTGATTTGTGTTTTTGATTTTGTGCTCGCTGTGGTTGATAAATTTGCACCACTCAACACCTCGACCAAGGCATCAACAGCAACAAGTGATCCATCGCGCTGCACAATGAGCGGATTGATATCAATTGAGACAATCTCTTTATGTGTGTCGCAGGCAACACTCATCGCTACAAGCGCATCAGCCAAAGCACCTACGTTGACCGAGCTTTCACCCCTAAATTCTTGCAACATCGATTTGTATTTCAACGCATTAATCATCTCGAGCGCCCGACTCTTGTCAATTGGCAAAGGTGCAAAAACAACGTCCTGGATAACTTCGGCGAAAATTCCTCCGATGCCAAGCATTGCGGTATTTCCAAATACTGGATCATTGACCATGCCAACGATCAACTCACGACTTCCATTGATCATCCTGGCCACGAGCAACTGCACTTTTCCGTCACTCACGGTTGCCAGAGCGAGCAACTGCACGGCCGCTTGCTCAACCGCCCTGCGATCTGCGAGTTGGAGGCGCACGAGGCCTCGCTCAGTTTTATGAGCGATATTCGAACCATTGAGTTTGACGACCACCGGATATCCCATCGCATCAGCGGCGTCGCCTGCCTCGACTGAAGTGTCGACAATGGCCTCGGAGGTGAACGG
>JBJOEQ010000058.1:0-3598 GCA_046049195.1 Actinomycetota bacterium
CCAAATCACTCGTAACAACAAAGCGCGGATCGCGAAAACTCTGTAGCGATTTTGCTACCTGAGAACTCGACGTGCAGGTTTGCACGAGGTGGCGAGCGAGCTTGCCCTTGGCGGCTTTGGCGTCGTGACCGCCGGCCTTGCCCGATTTTTCATTAATCGCCACCACAATATGTTTGGCCACGATGTCGGTGTCGAGAGTAAATGCGGCCCGATGCTCTTGGGGGAGCAAGTCAATGACCACTGATCCTTTACATTTTTTGTTGAGCACGGCCGAGAGATCATCGTGCCACCAGCTTGAAAGCAGTCCGAAAGGCGCAAGTCTGGCCCCCATCTTGAGGCGATAGTCGGGCACAGGTTCATCGGCACCAACAGCACCTAAGAGTCCAGAAATAACGATGATGCTGCCCAGTGCGCGGTCGCGTTGCGCTCTAGTGAGAGTTGCAATATCGAGGTGATCCCAAACCACGCCTGTGTAGCGCTGAAATGCTGGTAGTGATGGCGAAGCACGTAGGCACGAGTTGGCTTGGCGTGCTCGGTCGAGGTGTTTGCCCTTTACCCCGAGCAATGTTGCGTCACCACCTTTGAGCGCGTGGAGGCGATCGACAAGTGCTTTTCTTTGAGCGGTTAGAGATTTTCCGCATGCACCCGAAGATTCGCGCCAAGGCTTACTCATTACCCCGCCTTCAGCCTTGCCTTCGGAAGGGGGGAGCAAGATAAATAACGAAGCCACGACACGAAAGTATGGCGCACCCCCAAGTAAAGTTGTGTCATGTACGAAGTGAAACCTGCAACAAGTTGGACGACAGATTTTGATCATGCCGACCCCGCATACAACGCCAATGCTCATGAGATCTGGGACGAGTTGCGCGAAACTTGCCCGGTTGCGCACACCGACCGTTATGGCGGCGCGTGGTTGCCCGTAACCCATGCAGATGTTTCTGCAATTGCGCGCGACACCGATCATTTTTCTTCTGAAGGCGCCGTTCTTTCAAACAAGCCGCCGAGGGACGAATGGGTTTCTACCGCACCAATAGGTGGAGCACCACCGATTACTTCTGATCCACCATTTCATGCCGATGCGAGGCGTCTGTTGCTGCCTGCATTTAGCCCGCAAGTGATCAACGAATGGGAACCAGAAATCCGACGTCTTTGCAACGAGTTGATCGACAACATGGGCGATACCCCAACTGTCGATGCAGCGGTTCAGTACGCACAAAATATTCCTGTGTACGTGATTGCCCGCATGCTTGGTTTACCAGTAGAAGACAGCGACTACTTCCGCGACACCGTGCACTTGGTGCTCGAAGGTATTGGTGCACCATTTGGTGAGCGTCAGCAAAGTTTTGAGCAGCTTGACGCATATTTGTCAAAGCATGTGCAAGATCACATCGAGAATCCAAAAGATGACCTCATTGGCTTTTTATTGAATGCAAGAATTTATGATCAGCCGTTGTCGCCAGCACACGTTGTTGGAACCATCATCTTGTTGATGGTTGCGGGCATCGACACAACTTGGAGTGCGATTGGTTCATCTATTTGGCACCTCGCGCAGTATCCATCTGATTTGGCGCGCATGGTCAATGAGCCAGAACTTCTTCCAACCGCGATTGAAGAGTTGTTGCGTGCATATGCACCAGTAACCATGGCGCGCATTGTGAGCAAAGACGCTTCCATTGGTGGTTGCCCTGTCAAGCGCGGCGACTCTGTGTTGCTGCCGTTTCCTGCAGCCAATCGCGATCCCCAAGTATTTGATCGGGCCGACGAAGTGGTGATTGATCGCGAAGAGAATCGCCACGTCGCTTTCGGGCTTGGCATTCATCGTTGTTTGGGATCGAACTTGGCACGACTCGAGTTACGAGTAGCCGTAGAAGTCTTTATCGCACGATTTCCCAAGTTTGACCTGGCAAATGCCGATGCAGTGACGTGGAGTCTTGGCCAAGTACGTGGTCCGCGCAAGTTGCCGGTGCGTATTGTGCAACGCTCGTAATTAGTGACCAACTCTCAACCCCCGCACTCCATCGATCTGGACGGGCTTAACCCTGATCAGCGCGATGCTGTGCTGCACCCAAGCGGCCCATTACTTGTAGTAGCCGGCGCTGGCTCGGGCAAAACTCGCGTACTCACGCAACGCATCGGGCATCTCATTGCAACGGGCACGCACCCGATGCATATCTTGGCAATCACGTTTACCAACAAGGCGTCGCAAGAAATGCGTGAGCGAGTGGCGGCAATTGTTGGGCCAGTGGCCAGGCAGATGTGGGTAAGCACATTCCATGCTGCGTGTGTTCGCATCTTGCGCGCACAAGCCGAGCACATTGGCTATCCCAAAACATTTTCAATTTACGATCAAAGCGACTCAACGCGCTTGGTGGGGTATTGCATTCGCGACTTGGGACTTGACCCCAAGCGTTTTACACCGCGAGGTGTGCAAGCACGCATCAGCCTGTGGAAAAACGAGTTGGTTATCCCGCATGATGCGGCTTCGTTGGTTGATAACTCGATTGATGCAAAGTATGTCGATGTGTATCGCGAATACCAAAAGCGTTTAGAGCGCGCTGGCGCAATGGACTTTGATGATTTGTTGACCAACACGGTACGGCTGTTTCGCCAACACCCCGACGTATTGCGCACATACCAAGAACGTTTTAAGCATATTTTGATTGACGAATATCAAGACACCAACATGGCGCAAAACGAGATCGTGCTGTTGCTGGGTGCTCTGCACCACAACGTGTGCGTGGTCGGTGACACCGACCAGAGTGTGTATCGCTTTCGCGGTGCCGACTTTCGCAACATCATGCAATTTGAAAATGCGTTTCCCGAAGTAACAACTGTAGTGTTGGCGCAAAACTATCGCAGCACCCAAACCATTCTGGATGCCGCAAACGCCGTCATCACGAACAATGTTGATCGCAAGCCCAAAGATTTGTGGACCGACTTGGGTCAGGGTGAAAAAATCATTCGTTACTTTGCTGATGACGAGTTTGGTGAGGCCAATTGGGTCATCAATCGGCTCAAAGAAGTGCACGACTCTGAGCATCGACCGTGGAGTGACTTTGCTATTTTCTACAGAACCAATGCACAAAGTCGTGTGCTGGAAGAGTCGCTCATCCATCGCGGTGTGACATACAAAGTTATTGGTGGCACCAAGTTTTATGACCGTCGCGAAGTTAAAGACGCTCTTGCATATTTGCGATTGTCGTACAACACGCTTGACGAAGTGAGCCTCAAACGAATTCTGAATGTGCCAAAACGCGGCATCGGCGACACGACCATTGGCAAAGTCGATGTGTATGCCAACGAGTGTGGTATTTCGTTTGCTTTGGCATTGCGCAAGGCGGCCGACGCTGGTGTGGGCGCTGTTGCCCTGCGCGGAATTACAGCATTTAATCAACTGATTGACGAGTGCCAGGCACTATTGGTTGATGGTCCAAGTGCAGTATTGCGCCATGCGCTGAATGTTGGCGGATACATGAGCGAGTTGAAAGCCGAAAATACGGTGGAATCGGCTGGGCGCGAAGAGAACATCAACGAATTGATTGGTGTTGCTGCCGAATTTACTCAAGTTGACGAATTTCTGGAGCAGGTGGCGCTCGTT
>JBJOEQ010000059.1:0-18576 GCA_046049195.1 Actinomycetota bacterium
GAGAATTCAATGTTGTATGCCTGTGTCCAGCCATCCACCACCATTACTCCGTTGTCGCGTAACGACTTCCAATATGACTGCCAACCGTCTGTGCCAAATTCGGCAATTGTTGCCATCAAAAATGCCAGACCAGGTGACGAACTGAGCGCACTTGGCACTACCAACAAGTTGGCGTATTGCTTATTGGTCAGTGCATCCAGTGTGAGTGGAGGAGCGATGTTGCGGCTCTTAAACCAAGCAATGTCGTAGTTGATGCACACATCGCCACTGTCGACTGGTGTTACTTCATGTCCAGGAATATCAAGCAACAGCGAAGCGTCCATGAAGGTGGTGTTTGGCGTTTGGTATGCACTAAAAACATCGGCTTCAAGTGCCCGAGACAGCAGCGTGCTGTCTACTCCCCACAACACGTCACCTTCTGGGTTGCCACTTGTGAGCACTGCTGTGGTTACCAATTGTCCGGCATCGCCACCCTGCACAACTTCCACCGCAATTCCAGTGGCAGCAGTAAACGCATCAAAGATGCCAGGTGTAGGTGTAAATGACTCGTGGGCGAGCAAGGTGAGAGTGACTGGGCCATCGGTTGCAACGTATGTGTTTGCCGACGAGTCGGTGGAGGAGGTAGACGAAGAACAACTTGTGGCGATGACCGACAGCGAGATCAGTGCAAGCAAATATTTTTTCATTTCAGGCCTCCATGGCATTTGGTTGAATTACAAAAAGTTGCCCACTTGCAATCGATATTGTTGCCGTGGTTGCAGTCAATTCATTGCTGACACCTCGCGACGTGTGTGCAGTAAGAGAATCACCATTGAGTGCCCACTTCAAACCATCGGTCGTTACTCCTGTTGCGGTTTCATCTTGTGCAACAAGTCCCACCACATCTCCGACCTTGCCGTAAATAGTGCATAGGCCAGGCCCACGAAGCAGTTGCAATCGGGCTGTGTCCCACAAAGCCACTACCTCGCAATCCTTTAGCGCAGGGTGTTGCAGCACGCTGAGTACTCCAAGTTGGTGATCAAGGCGTCCGCCGCCGCCAGTCACGAGCACGATGTGTCTCGCCCCTTGCGACACTGCCGACAACAAGGCAAGTTCGGTATCGGTTGCGTCTTTGTCGTGAGGCACTCGCTGCACCACTACACCGTTGGCTTCGGCCGCAGCAAGCACCGCGTGGTCAACCGAGTCCATGTCACCAATCACCAAGTTGACACGAAGACCCAGATCGATCGCACTGTGCAAACCAGAATCTGCAGCCACTACAAAATCATGCTTCGGCAAATATTTGGCAACAGACTTATTGATCGGAAGCCCTCCGATCACCACCACTGCAGTTGTCTCAGCCATTACTTCGCTCCCGCGCTGGCATTATCCAGCAGGTAAGCGGGTCAGTGGCGGCGGCCACCCTCTCAGCCCGCCGAACCAGCGAACTCCCCGTGCGTACATTTCAAGCGTACAGCGCTCATCTTTGAGTTGTCTAATTTGTGCGTCTAATTATTTAGCGTCGAATATCTGACTCGATGTAGATCCGCAGAGTGGTGTCCACCACGCTGCGCGCACGAACTTCGGCGTCATCAATCGCTTGGGCGAGCTGCTGCACCGAAAGCGTGTCAATGAATTCCAATTTTGCCGTGAGCAAGATTTCGTCAGGCCCGAGGTGCATGGTGCGCAGGTGCACAATGCTGCGCACTCGAGCATCATCTTGTAACGCTCGCTCGATAAGTTCTTGCTGCTCTGGCAGCGCAGATTCTCCCATCAGCAAGCCCTTCATCTCCACGGCGAGTAGCAGTGCGATCACAATGAGCAAAATACCGATCGTCAAAGAACCGATTGCGTCCCAACGGGCATCGTGTGTGTAGTGAGCAGTGATCACTCCACCAAGAGCAACGAACAATCCAACTTCAGCACCAACGTCTTCGAGTAAGACCACTGCAAGTTCGGGTTGCTTCGTAGTCTTTATAAATTTCCACCATGACAACGACTTCGGTTTGACGTGGTTTGCTTCTTTAATGGCGAGCGTCAACGAGAATGTTTCGAGCACGATAGCCACCACCAAGATGCCGATGGCAATATACAATTTTGATGCTTCGTGGGGATGCAACAGTTTTTGCACTCCTTCATAGAGCGCAAACAGACCGCCCATGCTGAACAGCACAAGTGCGACGACGAAGGACCAGAAATAGCGCTCTCGGCCAAAACCAAATTGAAACTCGGCATTGGGCGAACGTTTGGCACGTTTGCCACCTAGTAATAAGAGTGCCTGATTGCCGGCGTCGGCTGCTGAGTGCACTGCCTCGGCCAACATGCCTGCAGAACCCGTCAGAAGTGCACCAACAAATTTGGCAACTGCGATTCCAGAGTTTGCTCCAAATGCTGCATAAACAGCGCGTTTGCTACCGTCGTTCATCCGACCACTCTGCCACAGTGGGGTTTGAATAAACAACACGGCGATAGTATTAATCCCGTGAGCCCCTTTGCCAGCATGACATCAGAGACCATTGACAAGTCCAACACCATCGTCACGGTTACGCCAATCGCGCACATCAAATTGCTCGAGTTGCGCGATGCCGAGACAGAAGGCGAACAACTGGGTCTGCGCCTCGAGATCTTGTCCGAGCCAGGCGAAGACTTTCGCTACGACTTATCGTTCGACTTCTTCACCAAAGCAGCTTTTTCTGACGAGGTGCGAACGATTGATGGACTCAAGGTCATCATTCCCGCAAAAGATATTGATTCGTTTCAAGACGCAGTGATTGATCATTCCGACACACAAGGTCTATTGATTCGTAATCCCAACAAACCAAAGTCTGCAAAGATCGAAGGTCTTGTCAATGACGATGACGTCTCTGCCGAGATCGAAACAATTGTCGCAGCAGAAGTAAACCCAATGCTTGCATCGCACGGAGGTTTTGTCACCTTCGCCGGTCACGACAAAGAGGGCACTGCATACTTCACAATGGGCGGCGGTTGCCACGGATGTTCAATGAGCCGCCAGACAATGCTTGAGGGCGTTGGCACAATGGTGTCCGAGAAAATTCCTGCAATTACAAAAGTGCGCGACCTTACCGATCACTCGACAGGCGCCAACCCCTTTTACTCGTAAGCAATTGCTTACAAACTTTTAGTTGTAGTCGGTAGTTTCGCGAATCTTGTCAAAGATCGGGTTGAGTGCAGCAAACACATCGCCAGCATCTATCAATTTTTGGTGGTCACCAACAAACTTGATGTGACCGTTAATGAAAGCTTCTTGTGCATTGAGCACACCAGTCGCTACTGCAACTGCGGTGTCATAGGGCTCTGTAAAGCGCACGTCTTCGGGTGATGCTTCACCGCTTGTAAGCACGGCCACTCCATTGCCTACTTGCAAGTGATACACGACATCCCCATGGGGTGTGCCGGTGACAACCTGTGTCAATCCAACAGAGTGAATTGAAGCAAGTTGTCGCAACTCGGTATTTGTCGCAACGGCATCCGAGACTGCTTGTACCCAATCGGCTGACAAGTATCGAAGTTTCGACACGTGTCAGCCGATCTTTACGGTTGAGTACTTAAGCGGCAACCATGCTCACCGACTTGCGTCGCGAGAACATGATGGAGATGACGAGAATCACGAGTGCAACACCAGAAATCGAGAGGCGCACGCCGTCGTTGTCTTGGTACTTGATGATTGCTGGCAATGTCAACAATGCAACAAGGTTCATCACCTTGATGAGTGGGTTGAGTGCAGGACCAGCGGTGTCCTTGAATGGATCGCCAACGGTGTCACCGATAACTGCAGCCTTGTGTGCGGCTGAACCCTTGCCACCGTGGTGACCGTCTTCGATGTATTTCTTGGCGTTGTCCCATGCTCCACCTGCGTTGCTCAAGTAGTTGGCCATCAACTGACCAGTGAGAATAACGCCGGCCAAGAATGCTCCGAGTGCTGCATAACCAATACCAAAACCAACGATGACCGGTGTGAGTACTGCAAGCAGTGCTGGGGTGGTGAGCTCACGCAACGACGCTGCGGTGCAGATGTCGATGACTGGGCCGTAGTCCGGTTGCTTGGTGCCGGCCATGATGCCACCGTCAGCAAACTGGCTGCGCACTTCTTGCACAACAACACCAGCTGTGCGACCAACCGCACGAATTGCGAGTGCCGAGAACATGAAGGCAATTGATCCACCGATGAGCAAACCAATAAATGTCTTCACGTCTGACACGTTGATCTGTGTTTCTGGTGCGTTGAAGATTGCATCGCCCACAAGACCTAGCTTGAGTTCTCCAGCAATTGTCTCGATGTACGAGGCAAACAATGCAACTGCGGCAATAACTGCCGAGCCTATTGCAAAGCCTTTGGTTACAGCCTTTGTGGTGTTGCCCACTGCGTCAAGGCTGACCAAGATCTTGCCGGTCTCGCCGTGCAACTCGCCAGCCATTTCTGCAATGCCAGCGGCGTTGTCAGATACAGGACCAAACGTGTCTTCCGAAACGATGACGCCGGTTGTTGCAAGCATTCCCATGCCGCAAAGAGCAACGAGATAGAGCGAGAACTGGATGCTTCCGCCGCCCATCCAGATGGTTGCACCAAGAGCGACTGCGATGCACAAGATTGCGTACACCGATGACTCGAGACCAGATGCAGTACCTGCAAGCACAACTGTTGCTGGGCCTGTTTCGGTTGATTCTGCAATTTCTTGCACCGGACCGTATTCGGTTCCTGTGAAGTACTCGGTGAGACGGCTCAATATTTGAGCAAGGATCAAACCAACAAGTACTGCTCCAAACAAACGCATTCCGATGTTCGACATCGTGACTTGGTTTTCGCCGAACTGAACTGAACCCATTTTTGGGTTTCCTACGTAATAGAACGAGAGGAAGAACGTTCCAATAACAGTGATGATTCCTGCTGTGAGGAAGCCACGGTTGATTGGCTTGAGTGCATTTGTCTCACCATCTTTTGCACGAACAGCAAATACACCAGCGATGGATGCAATGACGCCGATGGCGCGTGCTGCGAGTGGGAAGACCAAGCCAAGTGCTGGGTTGAGACCAACTGCGTTAAATGCTGCAACACCCAAGATGATCGAGGCAACGAGTGTTACTTCGTAGCTTTCAAACAAGTCGGCTGCCATGCCTGCACAGTCACCAACGTTGTCACCTACGTTGTCGGCGATTGTTGCTGGGTTGCGTGGATCGTCTTCTGGAATTCCTGCTTCAACTTTGCCCACCAAGTCGGCGCCTACGTCGGCTGCCTTAGTGAAGATGCCACCGCCAACGCGGAGGAACAATGCGAGGAGTGAACCACCGAAGCCGAAGCCAATCAACATTGCTGACGATGTGTTTTGGAACAACGCGATAATTACTGTTGCACCGAGCAAACCGAGACCAACAGTGAACATGCCTGCAACGCCACCGGTGCGGAATGCAACTTGAAGTGCATCCTTCATCGATCCGCGTCGTGCTGCTGCAGCAGTGCGCACGTTGCCGCGTGTTGCAAGTGTCATACCGATGTAACCAGTGAGACCAGAGGCAACACAACCAAGAACGAATGCAAGTGTGCGATACAAACCGGACTCAACAAATGAAAGTGCCGATCCGCCTTCTGGTTTGTCGATTGCTACTGAGGTAAGAAACACCACTGCGCCAACTGGCACAAGGATCATGCCGATGGTGCGAAACTGACGCTTCAAGTACGCCAATGCGCCAACTTGAATCGCGCCAGCGATTTCTTTCATCTTGTCGGTGCCTTCGTCTTCTTGAAGAACTTTGATCATCAGGTACCAGCCGACAAGCAGAGCCAAAACGGCCGATGCTCCTGAAAGACCAAGAATGAGCCATTCTCCGCCCTTCAAAGTAAATGTTTGCCAGCCGCCTTCGGTTGCAAGTAGTGACGTCACGTGTTATCTCTCCGTTGTGTGATGCTGTGCTCACCAGGTTGGGGGCCACAGTTTTGTACCTCGCAAGTGTAGAGAATCTGAGCCTGATAATGCGAAATACCCATATCTCAGAGCCCAATTTGCAGAATTGAGCCGTGCATTGAGACAAGGTTCACGCCATTCCAATGGTCATATATATAAGGGGATACCTCGACAAGTCGTGGTCACAAGTATTCTGAACTTGATGGTTACTTCGCCCGCCGTTGATTCCGAGGCTCTGCGTAGGGCTCCTGCAACTGCCACTGCCGTCAAGTCTCGCAAAAAACGCCCGTTTTTGCTGGATTTGTACTCCACTGCGGTGGGCAAAAAGTACGCAATGGCCATCTCGGGTATTGCGATGATGGGCTTTGTTCTGTTCCACATGATCGGCAACTTAAAGATGTATCTGGGTGCTGAGGCCCTCGATCACTATGCCGAGTTCTTGCAAATGCTGTTGTATCCAATTTTGCCCAAGAACGTGATGTTGTGGATTTTGCGTGGTGGCTTGATCTCGATGTTGTTGTTGCACCTGCATGCAGCTTGGTCGCTGACCCAACTCAATCGTCATGCACGTCCAGTCAAGTATCAAAGTGCGCGCGACTATCAAGTCGCCAAGTTTGCAAGTCGCACCATGCGCTGGACCGGCATCATCGTGCTCGCGTATTTGGTGTGGCATCTACTTGATTTAACTTTTGGCACAGTAAACGCAGTGGGTACCGATAGCACTTTTGTGCGCGGCGAGGTCTACAACAATGTGGTGCGCAGCCTTGATCGACCAGTTGTCGCGGCGTTTTATGTAATCGCAAATATTTTGCTTGGCATTCACTTGTTCCACGGCGCTTGGAGCATTTTTCAATCACTCGGTTGGAACAACCCACGTTTCAATAATTGGCGTCGAGGTTTTGCCACTGGGTTTGCCACCATCATTGTTGTTGGCAACGTTTCGTTTCCGATTGCCGTCATTGCCGGAATTGTTAAATAGGAGATCACGATCACGACCATGACGTACACATTTGACTCCAAGATTCCAGCCGGTGCACTTGCCGATAAGTGGGACAACTACAAACAAGATGCCAAGTTGGTCAACCCAAACAACAAGCGCAAGTTCAAGATCATTGTTGTTGGCACTGGTCTGGCTGGGGCATCTGCTGCTGCCACGCTTGCCGAACTTGGTTATCAGGTAGACGCATTTACATTTCACGACTCGCCGCGTCGCGCGCACTCAATCGCTGCACAGGGCGGCATCAACGCTGCAAAGAACTATCAGGGCGACGGCGACAGCGTCAATCGCTTGTTCACCGACACCATCAAGGGTGGTGACTTCCGCTCACGCGAAGCCAACGTGCATCGTTTGGCCCAAGTATCTGTTGACATCATCGATCAAATGGTTGCCCAAGGCGTGCCATTCGCTCGCGAATATGGCGGCTTGCTCGACAATCGCAGTTTTGGTGGGGCACAAGTTAGCCGCACGTTTTATGCACGCGGCCAGACAGGCCAGCAGTTGCTCATCGGCGCATATCAGCAGATGGCACGCCAGGTTGGTCTGGGCGGCGTACGCCTATTTAATCGCACCGAACTGATCGACACCGTTGTTGTTGACGGCCGTTGTGCCGGCATCGTGGTGCGCGACTTGTTGACTGGCGAGATTCAATCGCACGCTGCGCATGCAGTCGTGCTTGCCACCGGTGGTTACGGCAATGTGTTTTTCTTGTCGACAAATGCAATGAATTGCAACGTCACTGCAGCATGGCGCGCGCACCGTCGCGGCGCGATGTTTGCAAACCCTTGTTACACACAGATTCACCCAACATGTATTCCGCAAGCCGACGAGACGCAATCAAAACTCACGTTGATGAGCGAGTCGTTGCGCAACGATGGGCGAGTGTGGGTGCCGCAAAGCCCATCCGACAATCGTCCTGCCGACCAAATTCCGGAATCAGAACGCGACTATTTCCTCGAGCGTTTGTACCCAAGCTATGGCAACTTGGCGCCGCGCGATATTTCATCGCGCGCTGCAAAGCGTCTTGTCGACAAGGGTCAGGGCATTGGGCCATTGAAAAATGGTGTCAACCTCGACTTCGCCGCAGCCATCGAGCGACTTGGTTTAGACGTTGTTAAAGAGCGTTATGGCAACTTGTTCGAAATGTACGAGCGCATCGCAGGCGAAGATCCGTACAAGACTCCAATGCGCATTTATCCAGCAACTCACTACACAATGGGCGGCTTGTGGGTCGACTACGAATTGATGACCAACATTCCTGGTTTGTACGCAGCGGGCGAAGCAAACTTCTCCGATCACGGCGCAAACCGTCTTGGTGCATCTGCACTGATGCAAGGTCTTGCAGATGGATATTTTGTTTTACCATCCACGATTAGTAGTGGTCTTGCTCCACTGCTCGGCAAAACAATGCCAGGCATCGATCACCCTGCGTTCAAAGAAGCCGAGCAACTTGCCAAAGATCGTTTTAAGGGGTACCTCAATACAAAGGGCAAGCGTTCGCCCGATTGGTTCCATCGCGAACTTGGCAAAATCATTTGGAATCAGTGCGGTATGGAGCGAACCAAAGAAGGTTTGCAGCAAGCACTCGCTGACTTGCCGGCTTTGTACAACGAATTTCAAACCGACTTGCGTGTTACTGGCACAGGCGAAACAACCAACCAGACGCTTGAGAAGGCTGGTCGTGTCGACGACTTCTTCCAATTGGGAATGGCAATGTGTCAAGACGCCCTTACCCGTGAAGAAAGCTGTGGTGCGCACTTTCGCTCCGAATATCAAACACCAGAGGGTGAAGCACAACGCGACGACGAGAAGTTCTGCCATGTCGCGGCCTTCGAGTGGACAGGCGACCCGATGAATCCGAAGCGCAATGTGGAAGAACTTGTTTTCGAAACAGCGCATCTCGCAACAAGGAGTTACAAGTGAGCCACCTAAAGAATCTCACGCTCAAGGTATGGCGCCAAAGTGGTCCTCGGGACGCTGGTCGTTTTGAGACGCACGAAGTTGCCGAGATCAGTGACGAAGCATCGTTTTTGGAGTTACTCGATGTACTTAATGAGCAATTGATCAGTGAAAATAAAGAAGCAGTGGTGTTTGACCACGATTGTCGCGAAGGTATCTGCGGCACTTGCTCACTCATGATCAACGGTGTTGCCCATGGGCCGCAGCGCGCAACCACCACGTGCCAATTGCACATGCGGTCGTTCAAGAGCAACGACACGATTGTGGTTGAGCCATGGCGTGCTGCAGCGTTTCCAATCATCAAAGACTTGATGGTCGACCGTTCGCCATTTGATCGGATCATTGAAGCGGGTGGCTACATCACCGCAGTCACTGGCGGCGCGCCAGACGGCAATCTCATCGCAGTTCCAAAGCCAGTTTCTGATGCGGCAATGGATTCTGCACAGTGCATTGGTTGTGGCGCATGTGTAGCAGCGTGTCCAAACGGCGCTGCCAGTTTGTTTACCGGTGCCAAGATCGCTCACCTCAATCGTTTGCCGCAGGGTCAGCCAGAGCGTTATCAGCGCACTGAGGCAATGGTCGAAAAAATGGACGAATACTTTGGCTCGTGCACCAATCACGGCGAGTGCTCGGCAGCATGCCCGAAGGAGATCTCTGTTGATGTGATTGCACTGATGAATAAGGACTACCGTGCGTCCAAGTTCAAGAGCCGCAAAGAAATCAGCCGCGATTAATTCGCGCATCCTCTCATGTTGAGCGGTCTTGCTACTTGGGTGCAAGATGTCATCGAGTCACTCGGATATCTCGGTGTAGCAATTCTTGTTGTTGTCGAAAATTTGTTTCCACCAATTCCATCCGAAATTGTCTTGCCGTTTGCCGGCTTCGTTGCACAGCGTGGTGACGCATCGGTTGTTGTCATGATTCTTGCTGCAACCGTTGGCTCGGTAGTTGGGGCACTTGTTTTGTATTTCATCTCATCGGCAATTGGACCAGATCGACTGAGGCAATTCGTTGTTCGATTTGGTAAATGGTTTGGCGTAAAAGAATCAGACCTCACTCGCGCAGAAGAGTGGTTTGACCGACGTTCAACAACAGCGGTGCTCGTTGGTCGATGTGTGCCGCTTATCCGCTCTATCGTCTCGATCCCTGCAGGCTTTCGACGCATGAAGATTGTGCCATTTGCTCTCTACACATTCATTGGCAGCGCGGTGTGGAACATTGTGTTAATCGGCGCAGGAGCCATACTTGGCGACAACTGGGATGCAGTTGGTGAGTATGTGGGAATCTTCCAATACGTCGTGATTGCTGTCATCGGTCTTGCCCTCGTCCGATTTGCATTCACTGTTATCAAGCGCCGCAGGGGCAATAGAGCCACTTTTTAGTGCCCCGTTTCAAAGCGGCACTCTCGGCTTGCCACAGTCGCAGAGTGAAAGTCTCGTAGTCTTGAGCCGATGAATGCAATAGCTCTACTTGCGGCAAACACTGGCAAAGACGCCGTTTCCAATTGGTTGCGGACCGACCTCGTGGTCATCATCATGAGTATCTCTGGCGGTCATGTGCTGATGCGCCTTGTTGCATTTCTTGCAGATCAGCAAATCATTCAGGTCAAGTCGCGCAACAAGCTCGATGCAAGCGATCTTTCAGCCCTCACCACCGGTGCGCACCGTGCCGCTGTGCTTGGTGCATTGCGTTGGGGCATCAACTTCTGCGTTATTGCAGTCGTTATCACTTCGGTGTTACTGCGTCTCAGTTTGCCATCTTCGGCGCTGGTGTTCTTGGGGTCAATCGCCGGTGCCGGGCTCGGTTTTGGCGCGCAACAAATGGTGGGTGACGTTATTGCGGGCTTGTACATCATCGCCGAACGACAATTTGGCGTTGGCGATGTAGTTCGACTTGGACCGCTTGGAGTCGTTGGCTGGGTAGAGGGTCGCGTTGAAGAAGTGACGTTGCGTGTTACCAAAATTCGCACATTTGATGGCGACTTGGTGAGCATTGCGAATGGCGTGTTGCGCCACAACGTCAACATGTCGCGTGACTGGTCTCGTGTCTTGGTAACCGTTCCATTGCCTCGTGAGAGTGATATCGAAGATGCGATTACTCGAATTGACGCCGTTTGTGCGCAGTTAGGCACAGATCCAAAAATTGGGCCTTTGCTCATTGAAGTACCGAGTGTCACTGGCGTAGACGACTTGGGTGCCGAAAACGTAGAAGTGCGCGTGGCTGGAAGGTCATTGCCCGTGCAGCAGTGGAAAGTTGAGCGTGAGTTGCGACGCCGCATTGCTGCAGAACTTCGCGAAATGTATATCGAGTTCAAAGTGAACGAAGTGGGTGAGACTCGATGAAATTACGTCGCCCTAGCAATTCAACACTCGTATCAATTTTTGTATTTCTTGTTTCGTTTGGTTTTTGGCTTGGACAACCGCAAGCCGAGAAGCCGTATTCTCAAATTCCTGATGTCAGTTGGGTATTCGTTACAACTACGGTGCCAGCGCCAATTGATACGACACCTGTAGTGGTTGACACCACGTTGCCACCAGAGACAACAATTCCTATCGATACGGTGCCAACCGAAACAACTCTCGATCCTGCAGTTACAACAGTCGCGCCGTAGCGCAGGCTTTCGCTTGCTGGTTCACTAGCTATTTCGTATCAACAACCAAAAACGATTCTGCAGTTCTTCCCTTTGGCAGGCCACCAGATTCTGCAATCATCTGGCCCCATCCGCGCATGCGCTCCGGCAGACCAGCAGGGTCTGTGTGTTGGCTGGCATGGCAAAGCAGTGCAGCAATCTTTTTGTCGATCACATCAGTTGTGTCGACGAAATGTTTTGGGTGAGGCCCAGCCATGATCCAAGTTTCAGGCACGCTGTGTGGCGCGAGTCCGCGCTCGCTCAACAACTCGGGAAACGCAAATTCATTTCGTGCGTCTGGATACACCGCACACAATGCTGCTTCGCCAGTTGCCAAGTGATCGGGATGGCTTGCATAAATACGGTTGTAGTTGCGCTCACCAGATTGGGTGAGTACTCGATCTGGTTTGACAATACGGATGACCGCACTGATTTCACGACGCAAGTTGAGGTCGGCAACTACTGCACCATCAGGGAATCCCAGCCAATGAAGTTCGGTTACGCCAAGCATATTTGCTGCAGCGGTTTGCTCGCGTCTACGTAGCGCCGCAACTTCATCTCGTGTGACGGTATTGTCGGAGCCACCAGCCTGACCATCGGTAACGAGGCAGTACACGACTTCGTGACCTTCGGAAATCCATGTTGCGACAGTTCCGCCGGCACCAAAATCGACGTCATCGGGGTGCGCAGTAATGACCAAAATTTTCATGAATTTGCTTCCTTCGCTGGATGTTTGAGATGAAACGATTTCAGCCGAATGTATGGGTCAAAGCCTCGTGACGACAAGGCAATGCCACGACCCGTATTTTTGACTCCTGTCCACACTAGGTGTGGGTCTACATAGTCGCAGCGATTCATATATACAGTGCCCGTTTCGATGCGATTGCCTAAGGCAGTGGCGACATCAAGGTCATTAGTCCAGATGCTTGCGGTGAGGCCGTACTGCGAATCGTTCATGAGCGCAACTGCCTCGTCATCGGAGCGCACTTTGACGATGCCAATCACTGGGCCAAATGATTCGTCGCGCATGACGCTCATGGTGTGGTCTACATCCACCAACACCGTGGGTCCAAGGTACGGAGTCGCTGGTTGCGACGCAGCGAAATCACGCTCGGTCACAAGTGCACGGGCACCTACTGCAAGGGCGCCGGCAATCTGTTTACGCACAAATTCTGCGGCGGCTGTGTTGACCATTGGACCGATTGTGGTGTCGCTTTGCAGCGGGTTGCCGAGCACGTAAGCGCGTGTTGCATCAACAAACCCCTCAACAAAGTTGTCATACACATGCTCGTGTACATAGATGCGTTCAATTGCGCAACATGATTGACCACTGTTGAAAAATGTACCATCTACATTTTCGCCAATTGCATAATTAATATCGGCGTCGGCACGCACGTACGAAGGGTCTTTTCCACCTAACTCGGTAGCGACTCCAATAAATCTTCCGGCGGCAGAGCGCTCCATGCTTGTCCCGCCATCTACCGAACCTGTAAACACCACAAAGTTGATGCGCGAATCTTTGATCATCGAGTCAACGAGCGTGTGGCTTGCATGGACATGTTGAAATACGCCCGCAGGCAGACCAGTGGCATCAAACGCTGCTTGCAATCGCTCTGCGCACAACATTGTTTGGCTGGCGTGCTTGAGCACCACGGTGTTGCCAGCCAACAGTGCGGGAACGATTGAATTCACTGCAGTGAGATATGGGTAGTTCCATGGTGCAACCACGAGCACAGTGCCGAGCGGCTCGCGCTGAATCCATTTTGTAAAACCATCTACCTGCGGCGTTGCAATGTCGCTCAGGTTGCTGACAGCAATCGAAGACATGTAGCGCGCGCGTTCTTGAAACCCCCACAGTATTTCGTTTGGTGTGTAGCGCACAGGTCTTCCCATTTGCCACGTCAGTTCGGTGGCAATTTCAAAGGCATCTCGTTCCATCACTTGCACCATGCGCTCGATTGCTGCGGCACGCTCGGCTATCGGCGTGGTGCGCCAGATTTTTTGAGAGTCGGCAGCCCTTTGTAGTACGGCCTCAATCTGGGAAGGAGTCGCCAATTCGCGGCTGGCAATGGTCGATCCATCAACGGGGGAGACAAGATGTTGCAAAGCCACCTCGCCACACTATGAGCCAAAATCCCCTGCCTACACTCTCTTATATGGCGCATCGTCCTATGACTCGTGACGAACTAGCCGTAGCGATTAATTCGGGTGTGATTGACACAGTGATCATGGCTTTTCCCGACATGCAGGGCCGCATGGTTGGCAAGCGGATGACAGGTTGGTTCTTTTTACAAGACGTGGCTGATCACGGTACGGAAAATTGCAACTATCTGATTGCTACCGATATGGATGACACTGCCTTACCTGGTTTTGCATTTGCCAGTTACGACCAGGGCTATGGCGACATGGTTGCCATGCCCGATTGGGACACGATCCGAGTGTTGCCATGGCAAAAGAACACTGTTCTTATTCTGTGCGATTTAAGTGATCCTCGCACGAGTAGTCGAGTAGCGGTTTCGCCACGTCAGATATTGCGAGATCAAGTTCTAGTTGTGCAACAAGCAGGCTTTGTACCGATGGTGGGGAGCGAAATCGAGTTCTATTTGTTTCACGAGTCGTATCGCGAAGCGTTTGAAAAGGAATATCGCGGGCTGAGTCCTCATTCTCCGTGGATGCAGGACTATCAAATTGTACAAACCACATTTGATGAATATGTCATAGGTGATATCAGGCGAAACTTGGATGAGTGTGGAATACCGGTTGAGTGTTCCAAGGGCGAGGCTGGTCGCGGTCAACACGAAGTGAACTTGCGATATGCCGAGGCACTCGAGATGGCAGACCGCAATCTGATCTACAAGTCGGCGGCAAAAGAGATTGCTGCGTCGCACGGTCGTTCGGTGAGCTTCATGGCAAAGTGGAATGCTTCTGAGACGGGTTCGTCGTGTCATGTGCATTCAAGCCTGTGGACGCAAGACGGAACACCTGCATTTGCTAGCAGCAGCACATCGACCGAGATGCCAGAACTTTTCCAACATTATTTGGCTGGTTTGTTGGCAACGGCTCGCGACTTCAGTTTGTTGTGGGCTCCAACCGTCAATAGTTATCGCCGTTTTCAACCTGGTTCGTGGGCACCAACTGCAATCGCATGGGGATCAGACAATCGCACACTCGGCATGAGAGTTGTCGGTCATGGCGCAGGCGCCCGTGTTGAATGCCGCACTCCCGGATCAGACGCCAACAGTTATCTCGCGTTTGCTGGCACGCTCGCTGGTGGAATGTACGGCATCCGACACAAGATCGCGCTTGAACCCGCATTTGAGGGCAACGGTTATGAAGCAACCAATGTGCCGCGCATTCCAAGCACGCTGCTCGAGGCGATCCAATGCTGGGAGGGCAGTTCGATTGCCCTGGAATGCTTTGGAACAGACGTACACGGCCATATTCTTTCGCACGCCAAGGCTGAATGGGCTGCTTTCAATCGTCATGTCACCGACTGGGAACTGACGCGTTATTTTGAACGCTCGTAGAAACGAAGGAGAACCACATGGCTCGCTTGCAAGGTAAGACAACGATTATTACTGGTGCGGCAAGCGGGCTTGGTCGCGTGGCAGCACAAATGTTTGCCGCAGAGGGATCTCGAGTCGTTGTGGCAGACGTGGTCGATGGCAATGAAACCGTTGACGAAATCAATCACCTTGGTGGACAGGCTGCGTTTGTCCAATGCGACGTCACCAATGAGGAGTCATGGAAACACACGATTGATTTTGCGATCAAGAATTTTGGCTCAGTAGATGTGCTCTACAACAATGCTGGCGTGATGATTGGCGATGATGACGACCCCGTGTCGACTTCCGTCGATACCTATCAGCGCACAATGGACATCAATGTCAAAGGTGTTTTGCTCGGATGCAAATATGCAATTCCTACGATGCTTGAGCAGGGTAAGGGATCAATCATCAATGTGGCATCGTTTGTTGCACACATGGGTGCTGCAACACCTCAAGTTGCATACACCGCATCAAAAGGTGCGGTCTTGGCAATGACTCGGGAGATCGCGGTTATCTATGCGCGCAAGGGCATTCGCGCCAACGCACTCTGTCCTGGCCCGGTGATGACACCACTATTGGCGGCGTTTCTGAGCGATGATGCAAAACGTAATCGTCGTCTCGTGCATATTCCAATGGGTCGCTTTGGTGAACCAACAGAGATCGCTCATGGGGCATTATTTCTTGCGTCCGATGAATCATCCTGGATGACTGGTCAATCACTGATCATCGATGGTGGAATCACCGCGGCTTACGTCACACCCGAATAACGATTGAAGTAATTGAAGAGGGCTTATTGCCGTTGAGTTATTAGAATAAATTTGGCAGACGCCAGGACTCTCGGAAAGGTAATTATGGCCACAGTTAATCTCACACTCGACACATTTGAAGAAACCGTGATGGGCGAAGGAATTACGTTTGTCGACTTTTGGGCAGAGTGGTGTGGCCCATGCAAGATGTTTGGCCCTATTTTTGAAAAGGCGTCCGATGCCCATCCCGACATCCGATTTGCCAAGGTCGATACCGAGGCCGAGCAGCAGTTGGGTGGCTCACTTGGTATTCAGAGCATTCCGACCATCATGGCGTTTCGCGATGGGGTACTGCTTTTTTCTCAGCCTGGTGCTCTTCCAGCAGCATCACTGGACAAATTGATTGCGTCAGTTCGCGAGGTCGACATGGTCGAAGTGCACAAGCAGATTGCCGAACAAGAAACTACTTAAGCGCAAAAAACTTGTGCAGTAACGGCACGAAGTGCTCGAGTGGCTCTGACTTGTAGTCCACATCAAACGACACCTGATCGTATTTTGCACAAAACTCTTCAGCGAGGGCGTAATGCTCATGATCTCGGTATTCGTCTCGGGCGTTTTTATTGAGACCAATGTGATTCCAGAAGTAGTAGCCCTGGAAGATCCCATGGTGCGCAACCATCCAATGGTTGGCTGGTGAAACAAACGGTTTCAGCACTGCTGCAGCAATGGCCTCGTGATTGTCAGGGGCCAAACTGTCGCCAATGTCGTGCACCAAAGCGCAAACAACATATTCTTCGTCGCGCCCATCTCGCTGCGCTCGGGTAGCAGTTTGCAAACTGTGCTCAAGCCGATCAACTGGATAGCCCAAAAACTCACCTCTCAACTTTTCGAGTTGCTCAATCACTTGGCTGGCAACACGGCCTTGCACCACTTTGTACTGCTCGGTGAGGTCGTCCCAATCTTCTTTTGTCGAATCGGCAAACGAACGAAACGTAGCTCGGCGTGGTTCAAGGTTTGCAGTCAAGGCCTACCTCTTGATCGCGTGAACGATTGATATGGAGTGCGTAGTGGTGCCTGCATGTCGATGGGTTGCAAGCTCTCGATATTCAGGTGAGTTCCACCACATCATGCATGCTGCTTCGGATTCAAACTGAATGATGACTCTTCGGCCTGCTTCGGGTGCACCTTCGAGCACCATCACATTGTCGTCATAGGTCACGAACGTGCCGTTATGAGCCTTGAGAATAGGGAAGAAGCCCTTTTCGTACACGCGGTACTTGTCGGCATCGTTAATGGTGAAGTGGGCGATGAAGTGCACCGGTGATTCGCTCATGATTCTTGAATCGTATCCCACCACTTTGTTTTTGGGGATTTTGAAGCGGGCTTCAAGAGTTTCTATTCGGGTGTCTATTCGTGAGAAGCGCGAATCCAGGCGAACTGCCATATCGCGCAAGTTGCCTAGGGTTGCTGGTTCGTTCCATTGAACAGGTAGTTGATCCATGAAGTGGATCGTTACACACCCGTTGCTCTGGCTGTCAAGTACCTATCTATTCGGCGCGATCTGCAGCCCACGTTGACAACACAATCCATATCGAGCATGCCCCGCATACAGTCCACGCCAGGCTGCGAATCAGATTCACTGTCATCAATTCATCATGCACTGCTTTGTCAAAACCATCGGCAAGCTTCCCGTGTGCTGGCGCCGACCAAAAACCACTCATCACAAGAACGACAGCCATTGCAGCACCGTTGAGCACTGCGGGAACTCGCAATGCCTTGCGGCCACCAAGAAATGCCAGCGCAAGAATTCCAATCAATGTGAAGCCCTCAGTAAGCCACGGCACAAAAAGTAATTGGCCGATTCGTTCAACGTGTGCAGTCTGAAAGCTTGCGTATGTTGACTCTCCGACGTAAGCGAATAATGGGTAATGGACATAGTGAATTGTCCAGATCAGTCCGACCATAAACATTGACGCTGCAGCATGAACAACAATCAGTGGGCGTAAATTTCGTTGTAAGGCATCCATGGCAACAGATTAATTGACTATTTGTGTTGTGCAATGCTGTCAAGAATGTGGGCAACACGGATTGAATCTGTACTTGGCACAATCCAACCTTCTTCGCCACGTATTACGTTGCTGACGTTCTCTACCATCTCCACAAATGCATTGGTCACGACAAATTCTTCAACAACGTCATTGATTCGAAGAGAGCAAGCTTCATTCCATGTTGTGAACGATTCACCCACATCGGTTTGCATCAATCCTTGTGACCCCCGAACAATAAATTGCTGTTGGCTGGGCAATGCAAATGAACTCACTGCGTGCGCTGTGATCGAATTGTTGATGCGCACTGAAACGTCAGTAGTTAAATCGATACCCGTTGGCCCAATCATGCGTGCGAGATTGTCAATTTCCATATCTGCTGCACCTTCAGTGAGTGCCACCCATGCGTGTGCTTGATAGCACCCGACATCAAGTAAGGCCCCGCCACCCATGAGTGGGTTTAGTCGATAGTTGTCGGTCATCTCCGAGGTAAAGGTGAAGGCGGTTTCAATGTGCTCGATGTTTCCGATTGCTCCAATGGTGGCGACTTCAACCATGCGAGAAAAACGTGGATGCCATCTGCCCCAAACCGCTTCAACGAGAAGTTGTCCACTACGGGAGGCGCACGCAAACATACTTGTCGTCTCGGATGCATTTAATCCAAGGGGCTTTTCACACAGCACATGCTTGCCGGCCTCAAGTGATTTTGTCACCCATTCAAGATGTTGGCTATTTGACAAACTGATGTACACGGC
>JBJOEQ010000060.1:0-3046 GCA_046049195.1 Actinomycetota bacterium
ACTCACAAAATAGAAACTTCAGATGCAATTTTTGATCCGCGCCTGAGCCCAAACGGAAAACTTGTGGCATACGTGCGAGACAGCAAATTGTGTGTTTGCGATATTGCTGGCAATGAAACAAATATCGCAGCAGAGGCTGAGCCCAATAACGACATCACTTGGGGTCAAGCCGAGTTTGTTGCCGGAGAAGAGATGGGCCGGCAGCGCGGTTATTGGTGGTCTCCAGACAGCACTGCAATAGCGGCGTGTCGGGTAGACAACTCGGCCGTTGCCATGACATGGATTGGTGATCCTGCCAACCCGATGACCCAACCACGACCACATCGTTACCCATTTGCTGGCACCAACAATGCAGAAGTTTCATTGCATTTGTTTAGCGTTGATCACGCGGATAAATCTTCGCGCGTAGATGTGCAATGGCAGCAATCTCAACTTGAATACCTCACCAATGTTCAGTGGACACGCAACGGATTGATCATTGCTCTGCAAAATCGTGAGCAAACGAGGCTTGAGGTTTGTGCAGTCCACACAAGCACGGGCGCGTTAAGCACGATTCGTACCGAAACCGATGAGCACTGGATTGATCTAGTGGTCGGAAGCCCTGTGCTACTTGAAGATGGTCGACTCGCGATGTGCTGCGAACGCAATGGTGTGAGGGCGCTCACCATCGACGATCAAATCGTTACAGGTAATGACATTCAGGTTCGAAACATCATTGCCACTACACCGAACGCAGTTTATTTTTCAGCAAATCCGATTGCGGACCCTACGGTGCTGCACGTGATGCAGTGCAACCTCACTGAATTGACAGTCAGTTGGCTCACAACCGACGCTGGAGTGCACACTGCTGCAGTTGGTGGCGACACAGTCGTTATTCGCAGCGCCACGTTGAACGAAGTGCGTACCACTACACGTGTGAATGGCAAACATCAGATTGCAAACAATGCCGAGACATGCCTGCTCACCCCAAATGTGACACTGCACCGTGTTGGCACAAACAAGATTGCTACTGCGATTGTGATGCCACAGAACCATGACGGCTCACCATTGCCTATTTTGTTTGACCCATACGGCGGGCCGCACGCACAGCGAGTGTTGTGCGCATCCAGCGCATACTTTGCTTCGCAGTGGTTTGCCAACCAAGGCTTTTGCGTTGTTATTGCCGACGGACGTGGCACACCGGGGCGTGGCACGCAGTGGGAACGCGACGTCCACCATGACCTCGCCACCAAGATCCTTGATGATCAAATTGAAGTGCTTCACGAACTTCCAAAACTGGTGCCGTGCGCCGACACAACACGAGTAGGTATTCGTGGTTGGAGTTTTGGTGGCTACTTGGCCGCACTTGCGGTGCTTCGTGCACCCGACATGTTTCATTGCGCAGTTGCTGGTGCACCTGTAACCAAATGGGATCTGTACGACACGCACTATACCGAGCGCTACATGGGCCACCCACACACGCATGCAGCCGACTACGAAGCAACTTCACTTGTTGCCCACGCACATTTACTGGAGCGCCCACTACTTCTTATCCACGGGCTTGCAGACGACAACGTACTTGCAGCACACACACTGCAGTTTTCAACCGCACTGCTGCATCACGGCAAAGTCCATGAACTACTCGCGCTCAGCGGAGTCACACACATGACGCCTCAAGAAGTGGTTGCAGAGAATCTGTTACTGCATCAACTTCAATTTTTGCAGCGAGCTTTAGCCAAGTAGTTGGCCGACCGCAATGCGGTCGCGACCGGACAAATCTTGTTTAATCTCTACAGCAACAAAACCAGATGCGGTCATTATTGCGAGCACATCTGCACCTTGTTGATACCCGATCTCGAGCACCAGCCACCCCGATTGCTTCAGCCATGTTGAAGCGCCATCAATGACTGTGCGCAAATCTGCGAGCCCATTGTCTTGCGCATACAAAGCCGAGTGCGGCTCATACATATGAACATCTGGTGCAACTTCGCTTGAAGCATGGGCAATATATGGCGGATTACAAATAGCAATATCGATCATTCCTGCCAAGTCCTGAGGCAACGCATTCCACCAACTGCCATGTGCAATGCGCACATTTGCTGCTGCCCTACCAATGCCAATCATGTTTGCGCGAGCAACATCAAGGGCATCAACCGATGCATCCGTGAGCCACACATGTGCGGCTTCGGCACCGAGTTCGAATGCCATTGATAGACCAATCACGCCACTGCCCGTACCCAGATCAACAACCTGCAAAGGAGTTTTGCTCGACCGGGTTCGTGCAATATCAAGCGCAACCTGCACCACCTGCTCGGTCTCTGGACGAGGAATCAACACACGCTTGTCAACCATGATGTCGAGGTGCCGAAATGCCCAGCGCTTCATGACGTATTGCAATGGTGCTCCACTGAGTCGATCTTGCACCATTGCCTGCAAACTTTTTGCACACGCCACTGTCACATACTGATCTTGTTCGGTAGAAAACTCGGCAGAATCCATGCCGCTCGCGTGCTCGCACAACCAACGTGCCTCCTGAGCATTACCCAATTGTTGTGTTGTTGACGCAAGCATCTCGCGCCACGAAACGTTGTCTGTTGCGTCGGCCACTGATGCCTGCTCGCTTAGTGAACTTCGACGGAAGCGCCAGCCAACTGTTCGATCTCGAACTGCGCGGTGAGCGCATCAATCACTGGATCAAGATTGCCCATCAACACATCTTGCAATTGGTACAACGTAAAGCCGATGCGATGGTCGGTGATGCGATTTTCTTTGAAGTTGTAGGTGCGAATCTTTTCGCCTCGCCCACCCTTGCCCACCTGGGCCTTGCGTTGTGCCGACATTTTTTCGGCTTGCTCGTCTTCGCGCAACTTGAGCAAGCGCGAACGCAAGACGGTCATTGCTCGCAGGCGGTTTTGCAACTGGCTGCGCTCGTCTTGCATTGCAACAACCAAACCAGATGGTTTGTGCGTGATGCGCACTGCAGAGTCGGTGGTGTTGACGCCCTGACCACCAGGGCCGCTTGCGCGATACACGTCAATATGTAAATCTTTTTCGTCGATCTCGACGT
>JBJOEQ010000061.1:0-3201 GCA_046049195.1 Actinomycetota bacterium
ACCGCAAAGCTTGCGGCAGTCGAGCACAAGACAAGTCCACGTACTCGAGATTCGTGACGCTTCCAGACCAACTGGGCAATGGTGCCGCCCATGGAGTAACCAACTGGAATGAACGTATTGATGCCGAGCACATCGGCGATTGCGGCGACATCGTCGGCGCAATCTTCTAAACGAAACGGACTTTTAGAATTGATTCCCTTGCCATGACCGCGATGGTCTGGTGCAATGATTCGAAAATGTTCGCCCAAAATGTCAAATACGGTAAACCAATTGAGATCTGCGGTTGCTGTCCAACCGTGCAACAGAAAAATTGTTGGAGCACCAGGTGGCCCCTGCACCTCGCGAATAAATGTTTGACCACGACCCGGTAATTCGAGCGCGCGACCTGGAGGGAGTGACATTGTGCGGGTTGATGCTTTCTATTGTGCGATTTGCGTATCGAGCACTTTGACTTTGAGCTTGCCGTTCGGTGCATCGTAGGAAACCGTTGCGCCTTTTTTGGCACCGAGCAAACTTGAGCCGAGCGGAGAGCTTGGACTCATCACGCTGACATCGCCAGCCTCTGGGCGCTCTTCAACATGACCTATTAAATAGCGCTCTGCATCAGAGTCGGCGTCGCCGTCGTAGACGATGGTGACGATGGTGCCAAGACCGACGACGCCGTCTGGTGCTGGAGGAATAATTTCTGCATCTTCGAGGAATGATTCGATCTGGCGAATGCGACCCTCCATGTGGCCCTGCTCGTCTTTGGCTGCGTGGTAGTCGCCATTTTCTTTGAGGTCGCCCATTTCTCGGGCGCGCTCGATCTTGTCTGCTACTTGAATACGGCCACGAGTGGTGAGATCAGTAAATTCGGCGGTTAAACGGTCGTGGGCCGCTTGAGAAAGTTGGTGCTTTGCCATGCGCACAAAGGTTAGCGGTGCGTATTGCGCCCTACGATATAGGGGGTATGACTACGTCAAAATCAACATCACCATCTGGCAAAAAGCATCGCATTGCTGTCATTGGTGGCGACGGCATTGGGCCAGAGGTCGTGCAAGAGGCGCTCAAAGTTTTGCGTGCTGCTGGCGCGCAACTAGAGACAACCGATTTTGATTTGGGTGGCGCGCGGTATTTGCGCGATGGCGAAGTGTTGTCGGACGCGACGTTGGCGCAGTTGCGTAACTTTGATGCGATCTTGCTTGGCGCTGTTGGCACGCCTGGTGTGCCGCCTGGCGTAATTGAGCGTGGTCTGTTGCTCAAGATGCGTTTTGAGTTGGACTTGTACATCAATCGTCGACCATTTGCAGGCACGGCACCTGGACACACTGCGCCTCACGACTTCATTGTGATTCGCGAGAATACGGAAGGGCCTTATGTTGGCGAAGGTGGCGTGTTGCGCAAAGGCACGCCGAATGAAGTGGCAACGCAGGGCAGCGTCAATACTGCGCACGGCGTAGAGCGTTGCGTGCGCTACGCATTTGAGTTGGCTGCAACACGTACTCGCAAACATCTCACGCTGGTGCACAAAACTAACGTGCTCACCTTTGCTGGTGATTTGTGGCAGCGCACCTTTGATCGTGTTGCAAAAGAGTTTCCTCAAGTGGCAACTGCGTACAACCATGTTGATGCCGCCTGCATTTATTTTGTGCAAGACCCACATCGCTACGACGTGATCGTGACCGACAACTTGTTTGGCGACATCCTCACCGACTTGGGTGGAGCAGTGAGTGGTGGCATCGGCATCGCGTCATCTGCCAACCTCAACCCCGCTGGCACAGGACCATCGATGTTTGAACCCGTTCACGGTTCGGCACCAGACATTGTTGGCACTGGCAAAGCCAACCCCGTTGCAGCCATCTTGTCGGCAGCACACATGCTTGAGTTTTTGGGAGAGGGCGCAATGGCTGAGCGCGTGCGTGCCGCGTGCCAAGCACCAGCAAGTGGCTCAACTAGCCAAATGGGCGATGAAATTAGTGCCAGAGTGGCCAACTAAGAACGGTAGTTTAGAAAGCAATTCGAATTCAGTATTCACGTAACACATCAACACCGAGGAAATCATGCCAATTACAACAACACCAAAAATCTGGATGAATGGCACGCTTGTCGATTGGGACAAAGCGCAAGTACACGTGTTGACGCACACGTTGCATTACGGCACCGGAGTATTTGAAGGCATTCGTGCATACGAGACCAAGAATGGTCCAGCCATTTTTCGACTCACCGATCACATCAAGCGTTTTTACAACTCGGCAAAAATCATGGGCATGGACATGCCGTACTCGGTTGGAGAAATTGTTCAAGCAACAAAAGACACGGTGAGATCAACTGGATTGCCAGCGTGTTACATCCGTCCACTTGCGTATTACGGATATGGTGAAATGGGATTGAATACCTTGCCATGCAAAGTAGACATCGCCATTGCCTGCTGGCCGTGGGGTGCATATCTGGGTGATGACGCAGTAGAAAAAGGTGTGCGCATGAAGGTTTCTTCATGGACTCGCCACGATCACAACACGATGCCTCCGGCTGCAAAAACCGTGGGTAACTATGTCAACTCGACTCTTGCAAAAGTAGAAGCACTCAAGGCCGGATATGACGAGGCGATCATGCTTGCACCAAACGGTTTGATTGCCGAGTGCACAGGCGAGAATATTTTCTGTGTACGTGACGGCATCATTTTGACTCCGCCGACATCGGCTGGTGCGCTCGAGGGCATTACGCAGAACAGCGTGATGCGTATTGCGCGTGATTTGGGCTACGACATTCGTGTCGACAACATCGCGCGAAGCGACTTGTACATCGCCGACGAAATCTTTGCCTGCGGCACCGCAGCAGAAGTTGGTTCGGTGAGCATGGTGGACGAGCGTTTGATTCCGTGTCCAGGCCCCAAGACACGGGCCATTGCGGCGGTCTATGCCAAGGCTGTGCGCGGTCAAGACGAGCGCTATATCGACTGGTGTGAACTGGCCTAAATAACATCGCTGTGACTAGTAGGGGGATATCCCCACTCAAATCCACAGACTTATCCCCAGCGTTATTCACAGATGGGCTATGGCTTTGAGGCCATTGTCCCCAAAGTTTTCCACAAACCCTTACGGGTGATGTTGGCGAACCGCTACCTGCGGGGTGATACTGGAGTCTGTGAATTACTTCGGAGCAACCTCAGCAAGCATCGCGATCATCATTATTAGTTAGGCGTGCGTCATTCGACGTTCGCCC
>JBJOEQ010000062.1:0-3136 GCA_046049195.1 Actinomycetota bacterium
GCCGAGCAACTTTCGGGTGCAGGCTCGATGGCCGTCATCATGCGCGAAGCAATCAAGCCAAACTTGTTGCAGACTCTCGAGAACACTCCAGTGATCGTGCACGCAGGACCGTTCGGAAACATTGCGCACGGTAACTCGTCCATCATTGGCGACATGATCGGTATCCACGGTGGCGATTACCTGATCACCGAAGCAGGCTTTGGCGCAGACATGGGCGCAGAGCGTTTCTTCAACATCAAGTGCCGCACGTCCGGACTTGTTCCAGATGCTGCAGTACTCGTGACAACTGTACGCGCACTCAAGGCGCACTCTGGCAAGCACAAGATTGTTGCCGGTAAAGCATTGCCAGCAGAGTTGTTGGCAGAAAATCCATCCGACGTTGAGGCCGGTGGCGCCAACTTGAAGAAGCAGATCGAAAACGTAATGGCTCATGGTGTGACACCAGTTGTTGCCATCAACGCTTTTCCAACCGACCACAAATCAGAGCACGATGTGATTCGTCGCATCGCAGCCGAGGCTGGTGCACGTGTTGCAGTGTGCACGCACTTTGCCGATGGTGGTGCTGGCGCGGTCGATTTGGCCAAGGCAGTTGTAGAGGCATGCCAAGAAGAAAATGGCTTCCATTTGTTGTATCCATCAGATGCCTCGCTGAAAGAAAAGATCGAGACTGTTGCGACCAAAATCTATGGTGCGGCAAAAGTGGAATACTCGGCTCTTGCTAACAAGCAACTCAAGAACTACACCGACAATGGCTTTGCCCACTTGCCAGTGTGTATTGCTAAAACTCACCTTTCAATTTCTGGTGATGCATCGCTCAAGGGTGCACCAACTGGTCACACATTGACAGTGCGCGAAGTGCGTGCTTCTGTCGGAGCAGGGTTTATCTACCCAATCTGTGGCGAGATGCGCACACTGCCAGGTCTTGGCACCAAGCCAGCAGCCGCAATCATCGACTTTGACGAAAACGGCGAAATCATCGGGCTTTCATGACCGACACTTTCAAGCGCTCGCCAGGTGGTGCCATCTTGATGGATGGCAATACCTTGCGCGACGAAACCGTTGCGCGTCTGCGCAAAGTGATTGAGGATGCTGGTTCGCCGAGGGTCTGTCTTGCGACTGTGCTTATTGGTGGAGATGCCCCAAGTCAAATTTATGTAGCGAGCAAACACAAGAAAGCCCAAGAAGCCGGCATGGTTTCGGTTGGTGTGCACCTCGAAGAAGATGCAACACAAGAGCAAGTTGAAGCAGAGGTGCGCAAACTTGCACTTGACCCAAACGTGCACGGCATTTTGGTGCAGTTGCCGTTGCCAAAGCATCTTGACTCTGAGCCAATTCTTGCGTTGTTGCCACCAGAAAAAGATGTCGATGGGTTAACCGAGCGTTCAATGGGTCGTTTGATGCGCAGTTTGCCCGGTCATGCACCATGTACGCCGCTCGGTGTGATGCGTTTGCTCGAGCGATACAACATTGCAACCAAAGGTAAGAAAGTGGTTGTCATTGGTCGTTCATTTTTGACAGGCTTGCCACAAGTTATTTTGTTTGTCCGCAGGGGCGGAGACGCAACAACTACATGTGCGCACTCAATGACTTCGCCAGAAGATCTCAAAGCGGTTTGTGTTGAAGCAGACATCATTGTGTCGTGTGTAGGCATTGCGCGCATGATCAAGGCCGACTTCGTCAAACCAGGAGCCACGGTTGTTGATGTTGGAGTGACTCGCATTGACAACAAAATTGTTGGTGACGTCGACTTTGATGCAGTGCAAGCAGTAGCCGGTGCAATCACTCCGATGCCGGGTGGTACTGGCCCAATGACCATTGGTTGCTTGCTCGAGAACACACTTGAAGCAGCAAGAATGCTCGGTGCGTTTCCGCGCTAATTAATTTGCGCTAGGTGCTTGAAGTCGTTTGGCAGTTGCTTGTAAGAGTCGATCAAGAATCGTTGCCATGATCACGATGGCGATTCCAACTTCGGCGCCAAGACCAGCATCTGGTTTGGTGAGTGCCTCAATAGATCGGTAGCCCAGGCCACCACCGCCAACCATGCCTGCGATGATTGCCATTGCGAGCACCATCATCACCATTTGATTGATTGCCAAAATTATTGAAGGCATGGCAAGTGGTACGCGTACCCCCCACAACACCTGCCGGGGCGTTGCGCCAAAAGTTGTTGCTGCTTCAAGTGATTCGTAATTGACTTGGCGAATACCGAGCGAGGTGAGTCGGATGCCAGGAGGTATGGCATATACAACAGCGGCAACAATGCCGGGCACGGGGCCAACAGAAAAGATCATCACAAACGGAATTGCATACACAAGGTTTGGAATTGTCTGCAATGCATCCAAAAATGGTGAAATCAACGACTCTGCTCGGGGCCTGCGGCCGAGCCAGATACCAAAAGGTATGGCAATCAGCATTGCGAAGATCACTGCGATGACTGTTTGTGTGAGGGTGTCAACAGCATCTGGCCATCTGCCGGTGAGACCGATGAAGGTGATGCCGACTGCAGTGGTGAGCGACATCTTCCAGCCAGCAACAAAATATGAAAACGCGCTCGCTGCGACAACAATTGCTTGCCAAGCGAGAGTTTCGTTGAGCCATGTTTGAGCACGCACTATCAGCTCGCGCACGACGAAATCATTGAATGGGCGAGTGACTACGTCGAACGTTGTGCGAAACCATTTGAATCCTGAATCAATTGGGTCTGCAAACGAAGTGCCCCATGAAAATGGAAACTCGACCCAACCCATCATGCGGCCTGTCAGTGTGGCTATTGCCAATCCAATAATCGTTACGTACATCAACTTGCGGCTGATGTGGAATCGTTGTCCACCGGGTTCGATGACAAGCGACCTACACACCCGGTCGAGTACGAGTGCAACTGCAACCACTGCAAGGCTCACCACAAGCCCGCGACCAGGCTCCAGACGACGCACGGTTTGATTGATCTCTTGACCAAGTCCACCTGCTCCAACGAGTGTTGCAATCACCACAATGCCAAGCGCCATCATCACGGTCTGGTTGATACCCGCGATGATTGATGGAACAGCGAGTGGAAGTTGCACTTTGGCCAAGATCTGCCGCTTGGTTGCACCAAACATGTGTGCCGCCTCAACGGCAGACTTTGGCACTTGCTGAA
>JBJOEQ010000063.1:0-7241 GCA_046049195.1 Actinomycetota bacterium
CCGAACTCGTTCCAAGAGATCTCCACTGAGGAACTACCGTTCTGCACGTTTCGTCCGCAAACGAGCATCGCTCAACAAAAACGCAAGTCGGCAGATCGGCACCAAGACTTGGTAAAAATCCCGAGATAGTTGACAAGCGTTGTGCATCTTTGCGTAAGCCGTGTGTTGGTAGACACTTCAAAAGCCCAATGGTGTAGGGGTGTACGGCATGTTCAAACACACTCTGTGCTGAACCTTCTTCCACCAGCTTGCCTGCGTAGAGCACGCCGACCTTGTCACAAATTGACCGCACAACACTGAGATTGTGTGAAATGAATAAAACAGATGTGCCATATTCTGTCCGAATATTTCGAATCAGGTCCAAAACCTCTGCCTCAACAGTGACATCCAGACCCGTCGTGGGTTCATCCAGTATCAACAGTTTTGGATCGCATGCAAGCGCCATTGCAATAACTACTCGTTGTTGCATCCCACCTGAAAGCTGATGAGGAAAGCGATCCATCACCACATCCGGATCAGCGATTTGTACTTTGTGCAAGATTGCTTTTGAGCGTTTGAGTGCCTCGTGTTTATCGACACCCATCACTGTGAATGACTCAATGAGTTGGGGACCAACTCGAATAGTCGGATTCAACGCTTGAGATGGATCCTGATACACCATCGACACCGTGTTGGCTCGAAGATCCCGTAGTTCATTTTTTTTAAGAGACAGTACGTCGCGATCCGCAAGACGAACGGCACCACTCAATACTCGTGCATTACGCGGCAAACTTCGAATTGCGGCATAAGCCGCAGTTGACTTGCCACAACCACTTTCGCCAACAAGTCCGTACGCTTCACCAGGTTGGATAGCAAACGAAACACCACGCAACACTTCCCGCGCAGATCCCCTCACCATGTAAGCAAGCTTCAAGTCCTCAAACTCGAGTGTGGGTTCGCTCATTTGTCCACCACACCCTGAATCGCGTCAGCAATCAGATTGATAGAGATCACGAGCGACGCAAGTGCAATTGCTGGAATAATCGACGGCCACCAAACATTGCTCAGCAAACTTGTGCGCTCGTCAAAAATAGTCCTACCCCAATCGGGTGATCCCGGCTGGGTGCCAAACCCGATAAATGACAACCCAGCCATTGTGAACACTGCATAACCAAGTCGCACAGTGAACTCAACGATGATGGGTCCGAAAATGTTTGGAAGAATTTCGACAAACATCACATACAGCGAGTTTTCACCACTCAGTTCTGCGCAGCGCACATAGTCGAGATTGCGTTCTGCAAGCACTGCAGCGCGAACGGTTCGGGCAATCAGCGGTGCAAACAAAAAGCCGATTACACCGATGATTGTGGCACGCCCCGCGTCCAAAACTGTCAGTGCTAACAACGCCACGAGGATGACGGGAAGACTGATCAACGCCTCAATGATCCGACTCAAGATGTCATCGACGACCCTGCCCAAGTAACCCATCACCAAACCCAACATCACTCCCACGACCACTCCAAGAATTGTTGCGGCGGGAGCGATGAACATGATTTCACGAGCGCCATAAATTGCTCGACTCAATACGTCACGGCCCGACCGATCGGTTCCTAAAACAAAACCATCAGTGAATGGGTGCGTCCATTTCTTAATCAAGTTCTGTTCTGCCGGGTCACGGTTCACAATAAGTCCAGGAGCAATAGCGCATATTGCCCAAAATGCCACACCTAGATTTCCTAACAAGAATGTTTTTGACTTCAATAACTGCGAACGCATTTCCTGTGACGGAGTCTTCGCGATTGGCTTTGTCTCCGAATTCATACGTGTGATCCAAACCGAATTCGAGGGTTAAGCCATGCCGTTATTACGTCGGCAATAAGTGTCATGATCATTGCAAATGTCCCGACCACGAATACTGCGGCCATCAGCATCGGTATATCTCGATCATTCGCAGCATTGGCAATCAAGAGACCAAGTCCTTTGTAGTTGAACATTGTCTCAGTAACGAGTAGCCCACCAAGTAGGTAACTCATCTGCGAAGCCAGGACTGCAATGGTTGGTAAAAGGGCATTTCGCAACACGTGCACACCCAACACTCTCGAACGAGAGAGACCCTTGAGTTCTGCCGTACGCGTGTAGTCGGATGCAAGAGCCTCAATGGTCCCGGCTCGTGTCATGCGAGCGATATATCCAAACAACGTTGCACTCAATGTGACAGCAGGAAGAATCAATACCTTAAATTGATCGATAATCGAACCGTCTGCCGATCCCCCCGCGGGCACCCACCTGAGTTTGACAGCAAAGAAGAGAATCAAAACAATTCCAATTGCAAATTCGGGCGTGACCGCAAGGCTCAAACCAGTCACGGTGATGATCCTGTCCGATGCCTGATCCTTGCGCAGTGCCGCAATTGCTCCGCCCAAAATTCCAATTGGCACGACAATGATTAATGTCAAAACCGCAAGCTTGGTTGAAGACCAAAATGCAGATGCAAGATAGTCGGTTACTGGTCCTTGAAATTTGTATGAATCTCCAAAGTCTCCACGAATGGCGTGAGAAATCCAGCGGAAGTACTGGCTATACAGAGAACCATTTACCCCTAGTTCTTTATTGATTTGGTCAACAGATTCTTGGAGCGCAAACGGTCCAAGTATTGCCCTACCGACACTTCCTGGAAGAACAGACGCGACCACGAACACCACGACGCTGAGAATAAACAGTGTGACAACTGCTAGTCCCAGTCGTCGGATGACGTAACGAGCCAAGGCCTAAAGGTCAGCTTTTGCTGGCATTTTCAGCGTAAACCTGACCCATCCCTGAGTTGGTCACACCCGAAATATTCTTTTGTGCAGCCGACATGAAGTTGAAGTTATAAGGAATCATCAACGGGCTCTCGTCCTGCAGAATCTCTTGGATCTTGAGGGCTGCTGCTTGCTGACTCTGTAGATCAACTGAAGATGTGTACGTAGCGACCGCAGCGTCATAATCAGCATTAGCAAACTCTGCTGCGTTCCAGACTCCACCCTTATCTACCGACAACAGTGGTGCGTTCAAGAACACGTCTGGCACGCCGCGGTGTCCGTAATCGGTAATACCGAGGTCTGAGCCTGGAGTATTTGCGTCCCACGACACCCAGTAGCTGTCGTAGTAGTCGTCACGAAGTTCAATCTTGACGTTAATGCCGAGTTCTTTGCCGGCATTTTGCACCAACACTGCCAGATCAGGAATTTCTTGTGTCTGCCAGCTATAGAGAGTTACGTCGAACCCATCTGGTGCAGCTTCGGCCATCAGTGCCTTTGCTTTCTCCAGATTGAATTCTCGTGCTGGACCGCTGCCGCTTGATGGGAACATCGTGAAGAACGGTGTGTCATTAGCAACTTGTGCTTTGCCCTGCAAAAGCCCATCCACTATCGACTGGTGATCGATAGCCATCGACATTGCTTGGCGAGCACGCTTGTCTGCGAATGCACCCTTTGAGGTACGCATGTGGATTTGGTAGTGAGCCGTCGAAGGAATCTCAATCAAGTTCACGTCTGGATTATTGATCAATGACTCACCGCCAATTACTGGGAACTGTGCGATCACATCAATATCACCCGATTGGAATGCCGTGACTTTTGCGCCAAGGTCATCGATGAATTGCACTTCGACTTTGTCGAGCATTGGTGCTGCACCCCAATAATTTGGGTTTCGCACCATGGTTGCTCCCTTAACCGCATCATAAGACTCAATCATGAACGGTCCAGAGGTTGGGATATTGCTCGTTGCAAACTTGGTGGTGTCGGTCACCGATGCTGGCAAGATAATCGCGTTGTAGTTGTCGGATGACACGATGTACGGGAAATTACCCATCGGAGCATCCAACTTAAACATCACCGTGTTGTCATCAACCGCGATTGTTCCGCCCGGAGAGAGCTTCCCAGTCTGAAATGCCGACAGCGAGTTTGATGCATTATCCGGATTGACGAGTCGCTCAATAGTCGCCACCACGTCTGCAGCAACGACAGGTGAACCGTCGTTGTATTTAGCAGCGGGGTTCAACTTAAATGTCCACTCCGAAGCGTCATCGTTTGGCATCCATTCGGTTGCAAGACTTCCGGCAAGCGTGAGGTCGCTCTGTGAAAGTGTTAGCCATTGACCATATTGTGCGAGGAGGACGATTCCGTTGCCGTCGTTAATCGCTACTGGATCAAGATTGGCTGATGCTGCAGACGGAGTACCTGATGCAATGATCAAGGTTCCACCAGCAACTGGTGCAGCGCCTGTCGTTTCCGCAGTTGTTGACGTTTCACTTCCGCCACATGCGGCAATCAATGCGCCTATTGCAGGGAAAGAAAGGCCAACAATCGTTCCTCGACGAATAAAGTCGCGACGTGAAAGTCTTCCTGATACGAACTCATCAATGACGTGATTGCCGATTTGACCTTGTGTCTGACGAATCGCGTCAATCCGACGAAAATTTATCTTTCCCATAATTGTCTCCCCCTAAGTAGATGGACTTTTTGGTTAACTTAACAAAACCATAGCCAATAGACAAGCCCCTCAAAGACGCCTACTATCAATATCGTGACTACCGCAATAGAGACTCTGATAGATCTGGACAAATATCCACTCGGTCGACCTGGTTCGATCGAATGGAACACACTTGTTGCCCAGTGTCGCAAAGACCTTGTCGACAAGGGCATGTATGAGTTGCCCGGTTTTCTTAAAAGTGATGCACTACAGGCTGCGACCAACAAGATCCTGCCACGCATGGCAAATGATTCGGTCGAAATCCGACGCGAGCACAACATCTACTTCCTCGACAAAGTAGAAGGGCTGGCCGATGACCACCCCGCGCTTAAAAAAATTATGACCATCAATCACACCCTGTGTGCTGATCAATTAGTAGACACCCCACTAACCGACGTCTATGAGTGGCCCAACTTTCGAAAATTCATTGCAGCAACAATGGAACTTCCGGTCCTCCACCTGATGGATGATGAACTGGCTCGAGTCAACGTGCTCAGTTACCGACCAGGAGAAGCACTCAACTGGCACTTCGATCGATCCGAATTTACGATCACGATGCTTCTGCAGCGTGCAGCCAAAGATGGAATTTTCCAATATCGACGAGAACTTCGCACCGACACAAATCCCAACTACGAAGTCGTTGGCAGAATGATTGCTGGCAACGACCCCGAAGTCATCAGCGTTGACGTTGAGCCAGGTGCTCTCAATGTTTTTCGTGGCCACAACACCGCCCATCGCGTAACAACGGTAAGCGGCGACAAGGAACGAATGGTGGCGGTTTTTTCACTGTATGAAAAGCCCGGTGTGAGATTTAGCGATTCAGAAAACATGGGTTTTTACCGCCGAACTTCTGCAAAATGAGCACATCTCTTTCCGCAATTCGCAGCGCACTGAGTGCTGCTCGATCCCAAACCTATACAAGTGCATATTCAATGCCACGTGATTTTTACACGAGTGCAGAGTTTCTTGATCTCGAAAAATCTTCGCTTTTCGCAATGGAATGGAATTGCATTGGGCGAGTCGAAGAAATCCCAAATCCGGGTGACTACATGGCTTTTCAATTGTGTGACGAGCCGTTACTGGCTACTCGTGGCAACGACGCTCAGATCCGTGTCATGTCAAATGTGTGTAGACACCGTGGCACTTTATTGGCCTCTGCTTCGGGGAACAGCCAACACATTGTCTGCCCCTATCACCACTGGTCATATGAACTTGACGGCAAACTTGCTCGCGCACCTCGCATGGAAGAGCACACCGACTTTGACATGAGTTCTTGTCGCCTTCCCGAATTCAAGTCTGAGATCTGGTTAGGTTTTATTTTTGTCTCGCTCAACCCACAGGCCAAGCCACTCTCGCCACAGTTGCAACTGCTCGAAGGACTGATCGGCAACTATCACATGGAAGAAATGCAGGCTCGGTTTGTTGGAGACGAAGTGTGGACCACAAACTGGAAGTGTTTCGTCGAAAACTTTATGGAGGGATACCACCTCAGCCCACTTCACAAAGCCACACTTCATCCAGTCAACCCAACACGCTTGTGCACGCACTATCCACCAAGTGACGTTCACTTCGGATACCACGCAGGTTTTTCCCCAGATTTGCCTCGCTCCACCAAAGGTCACCCAGATCTACAAGATCACGAAATAGACAATTGCGTGATGTTCTCGATACCTCCAGGTTTGGTATCGGGTTGTGCTGGCGACTACAGCTCATTTGTCTGTGTCCAACCGGAAAGTGTCGATCGAGTGCGCCTCAAGATGGGTTTACTTTTTTACGGCGACCACTGGACACAAGAAACCATTGATCATGCAGTTGAACTTTTTCATCGCACAAACGCCGAAGACCGAAATGTCCTTGTCAAAATGTCCAAAGGACTCAAGTCGCAGAGTCGCCAGGTTGGTGCACTCTCGTCATCCAACTTTGAAGGTCCGCTTCTCGACTTCTACAAATACATCGACCGCAAACTCAGTCCAGTATTAGGAACTTAATATTTTGTGAGCAATACCGACTACTCAACGCTGCGCGACTCGCGCAAACGTCAGTATCTCAACGTTGCAGGTGCAGATAAGCCCCTCAAAAGCCCGCGCGGCAAGTTATTTTAGAAACCGACTAACGCATCTCGATATAGCACTGAGTCCGTAAACGACAAAAGCCCCCGCACGAATGCGAGGGCTTTTGTTCAAATTAAATCTGGCGGCGACCTACTCTCCCAGGGGGTCTACCCCCAAGTACCATTGGCGCGGGCGGGCTTAACTGCCGTGTTCGGAATGGGAACGGGTGTGTCCCCGCCGCTATGGCCACCAGAAATCATGTGTCTATTGGGATTCCCCCCAAAGACTTCAGAGTAAGCACGAGCATAAATCCAAGCCCTCGGCCGATTAGTACCGGTCAGCTGAAGATGTTGCCATCTGTACACTTCCGGCCTATCAACGTGGTGGTCTCGCCACGGGCCTTACTGCATTAACTGCATGGGTGAACTCATCTTGGAACGGGCTTCCCGCTTAGATGCTTTCAGCGGTTATCCCTTCCGGAGGTGGCTAATCAGCCGTGCCTTTGGCAAGACAACTGACACACCAGAGCTCCGTCCGTCCCGGTCCTCTCGTACTAGGGACAGCCTTCCTCAATTCACCTTCGGCTGCGGAGGATAGGGACCGAACTGTCTCACGACGTTCTGAACCCAGCTCGCGTACCGCTTTAATGGGCGAACAGCCCAACCCTTGGGACCTGCTTCAGCCCCAGGATGCGATGAG
>JBJOEQ010000064.1:0-36745 GCA_046049195.1 Actinomycetota bacterium
CAAGTTGCCAATGCGTCAAAGGTTTCTGGAAGTGCCGGCCAGTTGACTACCGATTTGCAGGGTCGTGGCTACATCGTGCAACCTGCAGTGAACGCGAGCGAAATCACACCAAAGCAGACTGCAACAGTTGTGTATTACTTGCCAGGTAGCGAAGGCCAAGCAGCCCTTGTTGCTGCAGAACTTGGTGGTGTTGCAACAGCAATCATGCCCGCACCAATTCCGACCGAGGGTGGAAAACTTGGAGAAGCAAGCGTTCTCATTTTGTTGGGTACCGATGTTGCAGGCAAACCGCTTGCATCACCAGTGCCAACTGTGCCAGTTGCACCTGCAGTTGTTGATCCAAACGCCCCAACCACAGTTCCTGGCGGCTGATCTCGTTCGTTGCTGACAGCAACTACATAAAGCGAGCAACAATCGCAGTTGCTGCTTTTTCGATGCACGTGAGTGGTTGAGAAAACGATTCACTTTCACCAAAATTTTCGATCAAACTCAACGATTCGATGCGCTGTTGAGCATCAACATCGGCGCCGCCACAGATAACAACAACGGGTTTGTTGAATTGTTGTGCGAGTTGCTGCACGCCACCAACAACCTTGCCATCAAAACTCTCGTTGTCTAAATATCCTTCGCCAGTAATGATCAGGTCGCATTGCGCGATTTGTTCATGCAAGCCAACTTCATCGGCGACAACATCAAAACCTGGCACAAGACTTGCACCAAGTGCGCTCAGTCCGCCTGCGAGTCCGCCTGCCGCACCGCCACCAATGAGTTGAGATACGTCAATGCCATAGTCGCGTAAGTACGACTGCTGCAGTTGCTCAAGTCGTCCAGAAAGAAATTCGATCTGCACAGGGGTTGCGCCTTTTTGTGCGCCAAACAATCTGGCTGCATCGGCAAAGAGCGCGCGCACGTCGCAGGCCACAATAAATTCGGTACCTCGTAATCGGGCCGGCGTACCGATTGCGCGAATTGCCCCGAGACCACCGTCGACAGTTGCAGAACCGCCAACGCAAACAATGATTCGCTTGGCTCCATCATTGAGTGCGGTGTCGATGAGCTGGCCTGTACCGATGGTTGAGGCCGCAATGACATCGTTCTTTTTGGCTCCGCCCACCAAAGAAAGTCCAGAAGCACGGGCCATTTCGATTACGGCCGTGTCACCCGCAAGGCGCCACTGTGCCTCGACCGGCTTGCCGAGTGGGTCGGTCACGCGAGTTGTGCGGTTTGGTCCACCAAGTGCATCTAGCGTGCCTTCGCCACCATCTGCAATTGGTGCTTCAACACAATCAACACCCAATTCCCAACATGCATGACCGATTGCCGACGCAACCTGCACTGCTGATGCTGTGCCACGAAACTTGTCGACGGCTGCCAGCACTCGCATGTTGTACAGGATAGGCAAACTTTGTGTAGGTCGAAGGTCTACGATGAAATTGATGTATTTACGAGGCCGACTTCAATGGTCGCTTCTCGTGATATCGGTACTCAGTGGAGTAATTGCCGTGTTGCTGTCGCGCGGTGGTGGAGAACCCAAAATTGTTGTGCCAACAACAGTTGAGACAACGATTCCCGCACCGACAACGACGGTGTATGTAGAACCTGTGTACTACACAATCGAGCCAGGCGACTCGCTGTTTGCTATTTCCAAGAAGTTCAACCTGAATATGGCCGAATTAATGAGCATCAACAACATCACCAACCCCGACAAGGTCAACGCTGGTGATGTGATTCAATTGCCGGTGGCGACAGGTTTTGTTGCTGTTGCGCCGTCAACAACGATGAAGCCTTAACTATGACGCATTAACTACGTCGCGCGCGAACAATCTCTGCAATCTCGCGCATGATGCGAGCAATGTCAAAATCCTTTGGTGTGTACACCGCTGCGATGCCGAGTGCGCGCAATGAGTCACGATCATCTTCGGGGATAATGCCGCCAAGGATTACTGGAGCATCCACACCAAGTTTTTGTAATTCGCTCAACACATCTGGAACAAGTTGGAGATGCGAACCCGACAAAATGGACAGACCAATCACATCTGGGTCTTCGTCTCGCGCAGACGCAGCAATTTGTGCAGGCGTAAGGCGAATACCTGAATAGACAACTTCCATGCCCGAATCGCGCGCAGCAACAGCAATTTGCTCGGCGCCACTTGAGTGCCCATCCAGACCGGGCTTGGCAACCAAAAACTTTGGTGGACCGCCGGGGATCGTGCGCACAAACTCTGCAACATCGGCCAATTGAGCCGTGCGACGGCCAGCAGCAGCACCGACTCCGGTTGGGGCGCGGTATTCGCCAAATACTTCGCGCAGTACTTGGCTCCACTCACCGGTAGTGCCGCCTGCCTTGGCCAGCGCAATAGAGGCATCCATCAAATTGGCCGTGCCTGTCGCTGCATTTCGCAATTGATCAAGGGCTTGCTGCACATCGGCATCAGCGCGTTGTTTGCGCCAGGCAGTGACATCGTCAACAAGTTGTTGTTCGACAGTGTGGTCAACTTTGAGGATGTTGTTTGCGCCATCGAGTGGCGATGGTGTGGATTCGGTAAAGCGATTGACACCAACAACAACTTGCTCGCCAGATTCGATGCGGCGAGTGCGATCGGCCATTGACGATACGAGACGGCCTTTGAGTTCATCGACCGATTCGAATGCGCCGCCTCGATGAAGAATTTCCTGCAACTCCGCCCAAGCAGCATCGCGCAATTCGGCTGTGCGGGCCTCGACTACATGCGAGCCAGTAAAAATGTCTTCGTACTCAAGCAGGTCTGTTTCGTAAGCAAGCACTTGTTGCATGCGCAACGACCACTGCTGATCCCACGGGCGGGGTAGACCAAGCGCTTCGTTCCATGCTGGCAACTGCACGCTGCGCGCACGAGCCGACTTAGAAAGAGTTACGGCGAGCATCTCGAGCATGATGCGCTGCACATTATTTTCTGGCTGCGCTTCAGTAAGACCTAGCGAATTGACTTGCACACCATAACGAAAACGTCGAGCGCGCTCATCGGTGATGCCGTAACGCTCGCTGCCGATGCGGTCCCACAACTCGGTGAAGGCCCGCATCTTGCACAGTTCTTCCACAAAACGAATGCCGGCGTTGACAAAAAACGAAATGCTTGCAAAGACTTGAGGAAATGCTTCATCCGACACCTGACCGCTTGCACGCACTGCATCCAAAATGTCGATGGCATTGGCAAGTGAAAATGCAATTTCTTGCACTGGAGTAGCACCAACTTCTTGTAAGTGGTACGAGCACACATTCATCGGGTTCCACTTGGGCGCGTTGGTTGCGCACCATGCGATCATGTCGACGATGATGCGACGTGATGCTGCTGGAGGAAATATAAATGTGCCACGCGATAAATATTCTTTGAGAATGTCGTTTTGTGTGGTGCCGCGCAACTCGTCTGCTGGCGTGCCCTGCTCGGCAGCGTTGGCAACATATAGCGCAAGCAACCATGCAGCAGTTGCGTTAATGGTCATCGATGTATTCATCTGACCAGGCGGAATCTGTTGCATCAGCGAGCGCATGTGACCCAAGTGCACGACCGGCACGCCGACTTTGCCTACTTCGCCGCGAGCAAGGATGTGATCTGGGTCGTATCCCGTTTGGGTTGGCAAGTCAAAGGCGATGGAAAGACCGGTCTGGCCTTTAGCGAGGTTGGTGCGATACAACTCGTTTGACGCTTCTGCCGTTGAATGCCCCGAATAGGTGCGGATCAGCCAAGGTTCGTCGCGGCGACTCATACGTCAAGGTTAGGGGTTGACGGCCTCGTCAAGACGACGCAAGTAATCGTCACGGGGAATTTCCGTTGCGCCAAGTGTCTCGAGATGGGGCGTGAGCCATTGCACATCAAGCAGTGACATTGCCGAATTTTGCATAGTCGCAACAAGGTGCATAAGTGCAACCTTTGATGCATCTTGCTTGAGGTGAAACATCGACTCGCCGGCGAAGAGACCATTTACGCGCACGCCGTACAAGCCGCCTATCAGCACACTGTTTTCGTCGAATGTCTCGAAACTATGAGCCCAACCCAGTTCGTGCAGCGTTACGTATGCATCAATGATGTCATTCGTAATCCATCCACCCTCGCGATTGGGCACGGCGCAACCGCGCACCACGCGCTCGAAGCACGTGTCAATGCGCACTGAATATTTACGTGCACTACTGCGCATAGATCGGGTGATGCGCAATTGGTCGAGTGGAAGTACGCCACGCATCATCGGCGACCACCAACCCATATCGGGATTGCGATTAGGTACATCACTCGACATTGGAAACACTCCAGTGCGGTATGCCTGAATGAGAGTTGCAGGCTCTAGATCGGCGCCACGTCCGACGATGTCGTGCTGAGGCCACTCGGTTGATGGCGGAAAATTCCAAATTGACAGACCGAGATCGACGGGTGTGTCATGCCAAGACGTCATACGCCACGGTACATCTGTCGTAACTAGATCTAGTAAGTAAAGAAACCCTGCTTGGTCTTGCGGCCCAGTTTGCCTTCTGCCAACAACTTTTTGAGTGAGTCAGCTGGCTCGAGATGGCTTTGCTTAAATTCACTTTGCAGCGCGTTGAGAATTGAAACAGTGGTGTCGATGCCGATCAGGTCAAGCAACGCAAACGGACCCATTGGGAAATTGCAGCCACCCTTCATTGCAGTGTCGATGTCTTCCATTGATGCTGTTTTTGCTTCGAGCATGTGAACAGCGTTGTTGAGATATGGAAACAACAGTGCATTGACGATGAAACCTGCTCGGTCGACAACTTGCACTGGGTCTTTGGCGCAAGCAACAGCAAACGCAGTAGCAGCAGAAATGGTGTCATCACTTGCGGTAAGTGGACGGATGACTTCGACAAGCGACATCATTACCGCTGGGTTAAAAAAGTGAATGCCGCAAACTTTGTCTGGACGATTTGTCGCTTGTGCCATTGCAATAACCGGCAATGTGCTGGTGTTGGTGGCAAGTATTGCTGATGGCTTGACAATTTTGTCAAGTTGCGAAAACAGTTCTTGCTTTGGCGCAAGTTCCTCGAGGATTGATTCGATGACAAGATCACAATTTGCAAGAGCAGAAAGTTGGTCAGTAATGCTGATGTGCGACAAAATTTCTGTTCGCTGATCTTCTGTCATCTTTGCTTTGGCAACCTGTTTTGCAAGATTGTTTTCAACTGAAGTGAGCATGGACTGTGCACCAGCCATTGTGCGCGAGCGCACGACCACGTTGATGCCTGCACGAGCAACGACTTCGGCAAGGCCCGAGCCCATGATGCCCGAACCGCAAACACCGACGAGCTGGGGAAGTGAAGATAGAGAGGAAGATGTAGTAGTCATGGCGAGCAACCGTAGTCAATAGACCGAGATGTTTACCAACTGGTAACGAAAGAACCATCTGGGCTTTACCAGCTCTGGTTAGGTTTGTCTGGTGATTGATACGCATGTAGACGAGATAACCAATCATCCGAGGCGACTGATCGGTCTTGAGGCTGTTCACAACTTTCGCGACCTAGGTGGGTACCCCACCGCAGGTGGACGAAGCACCAAGTGGAGAACGCTGTTTCGTTCGGACGGTTTGTATCGACTGCGCGGCGCAGATGACATGAGTCGCGTCATGCAGTTGGGTTTGAAATCGGTTATTGATCTGCGTACCGAGCGCGAACAACGTGAGCAGGGAATTTTTCCTACCGATGATATTGAAGTGACATTTCATCATTTGTCGATCGTGGATGTGACATGGTCCGACACGGAAACTCCAGAATTTGATGACGAAGTTGAGTTTTTGGTGTGGGGATATCGCGACATGTTGGAAATTGGTTCGAGCCGATTCGCGGATGCAATGCATGTGCTCGCACAAACCGATTCGTTGCCTGCGGTGTTTCATTGTGCTGCTGGCAAAGACCGAACCGGTGTGCTTGCCGCGCTGTTGCTTTCCAGCCTTGGTGTAAATGACGCACATATTTGTGCCGACTATGGTCTGACGCAAGACGCAATGCGTCGATCAATTGCGTGGTCAAAAGTCCATCGCCCCGAATTAGCCGAGCGTTACGCCACCATCCCAAAGGCATACTTGGCCGCCGACCCACGAGCGATGCAAATTATTTTGACAGAACTTGCGCAGCAGCATGGTTCGGTGCGCAATTATGTGCGCGAAATCGGAGTTGCTGATGCCACTGTCGAAGCCTTGGGTAACTTGTTGCTTGAGTCGTGATACATTCCCGAGCAATGCTCGGACAACTTGTTTTGCAGGGTGGTGGCCCATTTATTAGCAACGACGAACTTGACGCTCGAGTTTTGCGGGGAATGAATGGCTATGTGGCGGTGCTGCCAACTGCCGAGGCGTTTGAAAATCCTGCTGCACTGATTGCTACAAGTGTGTTGTGGGCTCAGCGAATGGGAGTAGAAACCAAACTTTGCGCGGTGTACACACGTGCAGATGCTCGCGAAGATAGCTTTGCACAAATTATTCGCGATGCCGCAGTCTTGTATGTGGTGGGTGATTCGCCAATTCACTTGCGCACAACTCTGCAAGGAACGGTTGTTTATGAGGCAATTGAACAACAGTTAGAGAATGGCATCGTGGTGGCAGTTGCAGGAAGCGCCGCGGCGTTGTGCGATCCGATGGTTGATCCTCGAGGTGGCGCCTTCACGCTAGGGCTCGGCCTCGTGGAAGGTATTGCTGTGATTACCGAATCAGAAATGTGGTCGCACGACAGATTGCAACGCAGTTTGCAACTTGCCAATACGACTGTTGTGCAGTTGCCAACTGGCTCGGCGTTGCTCTGCGTCCAAGGAAAGTGGAATGCAGATGGCCCCGCGATTATTCACGGAGCATTGCCCAACTAACTGACGATGATTGCGACGCTGATGATGATCAAGTCTTCGGTCGGCGGAACACCGTTGGCGGCAGGATCCGGATTAGATGCTGCATTGAGTGCGGGGACTGTTTGATCCAAACCCTCTGTGACTTGACCAAACAATGTGTAGTCGGGGTTCAGTGTTGCACCATTTTCGCCAGTGATGATAAAGAATTGACTGCCGTTTGTGTTTGGACCAGAGTTGGCCATAGCGATGGAGCCAATTCTGTATTCGCCCTGTGCAGGAAGTTCGTCGGCAAATGAATAGCCAGGATCCCCTGAGCCTGTAGCGGTTGGGTCGCCGCACTGCACAACAAAGTCGGTGATGGCACGATGGCACTTTGTGCCATCAAAATATTTGTAGCGGGCAAGCACAACAAAGTTGTTGGCTGCAATAGGCGCCTTGATTGGGTCGAGCACAATTGCAAAATCGCCTTTGTTGGTGGAAACCATGGCCGTGTACGTTTTGCCATCCTCGATGCACATTGGCGGTGCTTGTTCAAACTTTGCAACACGAGTCTCCGACATGTCGGTTGCTGGACAAGGAGTATCTCCTGTAATTTCGCGCCCTTCAAGGGACGGTGCGATCGTGTCTTCACCCAAATCGATGACAGCCCTGGTGTCGGTAGGTGCAGAAGAGTCACCCGCGGTACCACCTGAGACACGGATGATTACAACTACTCCGACGATTACACCAACAACAGTGAGCGCGCGGATGATGTTCTTGCGCACCTTTCGTTTTTGATCTGTTTTGGCTAATTCGTCAAGCCTTTGGCGGCGGTTTTCTTTTTTACGAGTTCGTTTGTCTGTGCCCATAGTTTTAAAAGGATACTCGCGCAGAGGTAGCGTAAAGACCCTGTGGCGCTTCTCGTTCAAAAATATGGTGGCACTTCGGTTGCCGACCCAGACCGAATGCGTAATGTTGCACGCCGAATAGCCGATGCCAGAGCCAAAGGTCACGACGTTGTAGCCGTTGTGTCGGCAATGGGCAAAGCCACCGACAATCTGGTCGAGTTAGCGCATCAAGTTTCAAGCAACCCGCAGGGCCGCGAGATGGACATGCTGCTCACAACAGGCGAGCGAATCTCGATGTCGTTGTTGTGCATGGCGCTCCATGACGTGGGTTGTGACGCGGTGAGTTTTACTGGAAGCCAGGTGGGCATCATCACCGATACATCGCACACCAAAGCAAAGATTTTGGAAATCAAAGGCGATCGAGTTCGCGAAGCACTGCTGGCAGGCAAGGTTGCTGTCGTCGCTGGTTTTCAGGGCGTGAGTACCGACCGCGAGATCACGACACTTGGTCGTGGTGGCAGTGACACCACAGCAGTTGCCCTTGCCGCAGCACTGAAAGCTGATGTGTGCGAGATCTACACCGACGTGACTGGTGTGTTTACCGCAGACCCGCGGCTGGTTTCGCAAGCAAGCAAGATAAGGCAGTTGAGTTTTGATGAAATGCTCGAGATGGCTGGAGCAGGAAGCAAAGTGTTGGCACTGCGCTCAGTTGAGTTTGCGCGCAATCACAACGTGCCAATCCATGTTCGATCAAGTTTCACGTTAGAAGAAGGCACCTGGGTTCTTGGTGCTAACGACGAGAGGAAAACAAAAATGGAAGATCCAATTATTTCTGGAGTTGTTCACGATGTGGGCGAAGCCAAGATGACATTGCTCGGAGTGCCCGACCGCCCTGGTGTGTCGGCCCTATTATTTGAGTCACTCGCAAAGGCAAATGTCAACGTTGACATGATTGTGCAAAACACATCGATTGACGGCACCACCGATATCTCCTTCACACTTCCAGTTGGCGACATTGCAACTGCAGAGCCAATTTTGGCAAGCGTTGGCAAAGAAGTCGGAGCAAAGGGCGTGAACAAAGACGAAAACATCGTCAAGTTGTCATTGGTTGGCGCAGGAATGAAATCAAGCCCCGGTGTGGCTGCAAAAATGTTCCGAGTGTTGGCCGATAACGACGTCAACATCGAGATGATCTCGACATCAACAATTCGCATTTCGGTTGTCGTCGAGCGATCCAAGTTGGAAACAGCAGTTCGAGCACTGCACACAGCCTTTGGTTTAGACAGTGGTGAGGATTACTCTGCTCCGTTGCCTGAACGAAAATAAGGTTGTAACGGATAATGATGAATCAGCGCGGTGCAAAAAAACGCGCCCAATTTGTGCCCTGGCGAAGCGCAGGTAATCGCACCGAAACAGGTGGGTCTGCCGACGAGATTGTGCGCTCAACCGGCTGGGTCTTCAATAACGAAACTGGCAGCGAACTCACACTTGAAGAATTTGTAGCTACTGGCAACAAAGAGGTCAGGCGCTACATGCGTCAATTTGGTTTTGATGTCTCCAGACTTGCGCCGTTGACCTTGCTTGAAATCGGTAGCGGAATTGGTCGAATGACCGCTTCATTTACGGATCAATGTGCCCATGTAATTGCAGCCGATGTGGATGCCGCATTTTTGGAACGCTGTCGTGAGACTGTCGGTAAACATGGTCGTGCAGACAGGCTGACAACGACACACGTGCAAGATGGCAGCACACTTGCACTCGCCGACAACTCGGTAGATGTTGCATTTTCGTACATCACCCTGCAGCACTGCCAACGAGATGATGCGCTTGGTCTGTCGCGAGAAGCAGTGCGAGTTACACGCTCTGGTGGAACCGTGATTCTGAACTATCGCTCGTGGGTATTGAGCGATATGTTGCTGGTTCCTGCCGGAATAGTGGTTCGCTTGTTGTGGCGGATGCCAGCAATAGGAAAACGGATTTCTGGAACGCGATGGGCAACACGATTTGGTTGGCAGGCAAATAGGTTGAGCCCCGATGAAGTGTTGCAAGACATCATCGATCACAGTCAAAAATCGTTGACCAAGATCACGATTTACCATTCTCCGTTTCAGGTGCGTCATGTTTCGCACTCCAATGCACAGGTCAAGTCGTTGAAGCGCGTTAATCGAAGTCATTGGTGGCTCGTCGCAACCGTGAGTGGCTCATGACCGCGCATCGACTGTCAATTGACAACATAGAGCGCTCAGCACGCACGATTGACCCTGTCTTTTTGCATTCACCGCAGTACAACTGCGAGCCACTCTCGGCCGAATTGGGTTGTGCGCTCACTCTCAAAGTCGAGATTCCGAATCCCATCAGAAGCTTTAAGGGTCGTGGTGCTGATTTCTTTATGCAAGAGAATGCTGCTGCGCTCGCTGGGCGAGACCTCGTGTGCGCAACTGCTGGCAACTTTGGGCAAGCAATGGCCTATGTGTGCAGAGCGCACAAGCGCTCGTTAATTATTTATTGTGCGACGAATGCCAACCCGCTCAAAGTGGATCGGATGCGCTCGATGGGTGCAGAAGTGCGCCAGATGGGCGACAATTTTGATGCAGCCAAAGAAAACGCCAAAAAGTTCTGTGCAGAGACAGGCGCATATTTTGTTGAAGATGGCAGAGACATCGCTATCTCGGAGGGTGCAGGATCAATTGCTGTTGAGTTGATGCAACAGCGCACCTTTGATGCTGTGCTTGTGCCACTTGGCAACGGAGCATTGATAGGGGGCGTTTCTCGGTATATCAAACACGTTGCGCCAGACGTACAAATCATTGGTGTTTCAAGTGCGACTGCCGACGCGATGGAAGCATCGTGGCGCTCTGGAACAGTGATTGAACGACCATCTGCCAACACGATTGCCGATGGCATTGCTGTGCGCACTCCTGTGCCAGAAGCGCTCAACGATATGAAGGGACATGTTGATGACGTGTTGTTGGTGTCGGAAGATGCGCTGAAGCACGCGATGAAGTTGGTGTTTGACAAGGCCGGATTGATCACTGAGCCCGCAGGTATTGCAGGGGTTTCTGCGATTCTTGAACATGCTCACCTCAAAAAGATGCGCCTTGCCACAATTTTGTGCGGAAGCAACATCACGCCGACGCAAGTAAATGACTGGCTGATCGACAAGGTCTGACAACTAAACTGATCTTATGCGCGTAGGACTAGTTGGAGCCACCGGAATGGTGGGAACCGTCATGCGACAGTTGTTGGCTGAGCGCAACTATCCCGTTGATGAACTGCGGATGTTTGCGTCGGCGCGTTCGGCTGGTTCGTCCATTGAATGGAGTGGAAGAACAATCACCGTTGAAGATGCAACTACTGCTGACCCAAGCGGCATGGATGTAGTGCTGTTCTCGGCCGGAGCAACAACGTCTCGAGCACTTGCCGAAAAATATGCAAATGCTGGTGCGATGGTGATTGACAATTCGTCGGCGTGGCGCATGAACAACGATGTGCCATTGATCGTTTCCGAAGTGAATCCCCAAGACGTAGCACTGGCCAAATTGGGCATCATTGCCAACCCAAACTGCACCACAATGGCTGCAATGCCGGTGCTCAAAGCACTGCATGACGAAGCAACACTTGTGCGCCTGATCGTCAGCACGTATCAGGCAGTGAGCGGCGCAGGAGTTGCGGGTGTAGCAGAACTCGAGAATCAGACACGCGAAGGCGTCGCCGATGCAGGCAAACTCACTTACGACGGTGAAGCAGTGAAGTTCTCGAAGCCAGAAAAGTTTTCGCAAACTATTGCATTTAATGTGTTGCCACTCGCTGGATCAATGATGGATGACGGCTCGTTTGAAACCGACGAAGAACAAAAGTTGCGCTTTGAAAGTCGCAAGATCCTGCACATTCCAGACTTGCGAGTATCGGGAACATGCGTGCGAGTGCCAGTGTTTAGCGGCCACTCGCTCAGCATCAATGCCGAGTTCGCTCACCCAATTACGGCCGAGCGTGCGCACGAGATTTTGGCAACGGCCCAAGGCGTAGTTGTAGCCGATGTGCCAACGCCGCTGATGGCTGCGGGCAAAGACCCAAGTTATGTTGGTCGCATTCGTCAAGACTCAAGTGTCGATGGCAATCATGGTCTTGTGATGTTTGTTTCTAACGACAATTTGCGCAAGGGCGCAGCACTCAACGCATTACAGATTGCAGAGCTGCTGGTTAAGTAACAATTAGCAAATAGCTAGTTGTTAAATCCGCTCATCGCAAGTTGCGGGCGCTGTAGCCAGTTGTCGTCAGGATAGTTTGCCTGACCATCGATCACGTGAACGGTGTATGCGTGGCGCGGTTTGTCACTTAAGTTTGGACCAGATCGGTGCGGCAATGTGCCATTGAGTAGCACGAGTGTGCCGCGCGGTGCTTCGAGTGGCACGAGACCTTCGGTTGGATATGGATCGTTATCAAACACTTCGGTGATCGTTGCTGTGCGAGCAGCATTCAACTTTGATCGCGACTTGACGGGAATGCGATGTCCGCCCGGTAACGCCCACATGCAACCATTTTCAGTTGTCGCGTCATCAATGGCAATCCAAAAACCGATCACGCTCTGTGGCTCTGTCCACAGAAATGTGTGGTCGGTATGACTGTTCACTTCGCCGCCGATGCGTGGTTGTTTAAAAATGTACATCGACTGCAACAACAGCGGGTCTGCAATTCCAACTTGTTGAGCAACAGCAGCCATTTTGGGCTTGCGGCTAAAGGCGCTAAACACTGGGTCGAGATCGTGCATCGCGTGTCCCAATTTGTTGAGACACAGGTGTGCTTCAGAACGCAACACACCCTGTTCGTCAAACGCATCTTTTTCAAAGAAGCAACGGATTTTGTCACCGCTTGTCAAAAAATATTCATCTGCAGCGTGTTGTGCTGTGGAGTCTGCAGTAAAGATGGTGGCTTCTTGCGGTGAAGGCACATTGTCTTTGGCAAGTTGCAATGCGCGTTCGCGCAACTCGAGACACGCTGCATCATCAACAAAATTTGGCAGTACCAAATATCCGTCGTCGTTGAATGCCTGCAGTTGCTTGGCCGAAAGTATTTCTCTAGTGGTCGTCATGAGCCACTCGGGTTCTCGAAGTTGGAATGCTCCGGAAATGCTGCTGGCAACAAGATGCTCAATGGGGTTGGAGTGCCTTCAACATCGACCAGCAAGTTTGCACCACCGTGCTCCCACAACAATTGGCGGCATCGACCACATGGCGTGACGTCGGTGTCGTTGCCTACGCATGCAACTGCAATGATGCGTCCACCACCACCCATATGGAGCGCCCCCAAGATTGCACACTCAGCGCACAAGGTGAGTCCGTACGACGCATTTTCTACATTGCAACCAGAGATGATGCGACCATCATCAATAAGTGCTGCTGCACCTACTCGAAATTTTGAATAAGGCGCATATGAATGTTGCTGCGCCGCACGGGCAGCGGTGCGCAGTGTTTGCCAATCAATCGGTCGTGCAGGTGTGGCCATACGCCAACACTAGTTGCGGGTGACCGACGCCAAAATTGCTGGAGTGAGTTTGTTGGCTCGGTCAACAACGGCATGGGCATCGATAGTGAGTGCCATGCGATCGCGTACAACTACTTGGCCATGAACAACAACATGGCATACGTCGCCACGACCAGCGGCAGCGACAATGGCGACATGCGGGTCGAACACGGGAGTAAGCGAGGGTGAGAATGCATCGAGCACGACGATGTCGGCATACTTGCCAACTTCGAGTGAACCAACGAGATGATCAATGTGCAGTGCCTTGGCGCCATTAATTGTGGCCATACGCAAGACGTCGAGTGCAGGCAAAACGGTTGGGTCTGATGCTGCGGTTTTTTGTACGTAACCTGCCAGTCGCATGGCGAGCCACAAGTCGAGGTCGTTGCCTGACGCCGGCCCATCAGTGCCAAGAGCGACATTGACACCTTGCTGATGCAACTCGACAATGCGGGCAGTGCCACTTGCCAACTTGTAGTTGGATGCAGGGCAGTGCGTAACAGTTGCACCGTGTTGCGCAATCATCGCGATGTCGGTGTCATGTAAATGCACACCGTGGGCGAGCACCGCATTTGCGAGCAAATGAGTGTCTGCAAGCACTTTGATTGGCGTGCGACCGTTGTGTCGTTTTGATACGAGTGACATTTCGCCAACGGTCTCTGAGGCGTGTACGTGAATGTGTGCACCGTGTTGTTTGGCGAGTGCGGCGATCTGATTGAGGTGATCTTCGCCAAGCAAGTATGTGCTGTGTGGGCTGAGCCAGTTGAGCGAATCAAAACCATTTGGCAAGGAGAGTTCTTGCTCACGCTTGACAGAATCGGTGAGCCACTCGTTTGCCCATTTCATTCGCTGTGCGAAAGGCAAAGGCTCGGGGCCATCGGATTCAAGCAAGTTTGGACCGCAGTGAATGCGCATGCCAGAGCGTGCTGCAACTTCGAGTGCCGCGTCGGGCAAGTAGTACATGTCGAGTGCGGTGGTGATGCCACCGAGCAGCGACTCGAGTGCTGCCAGTTCTGTGCCGACCACAACTGCATCGTGCGACAACACAGCAATTTCTGCCGGCATCAGTCGGCCAAGAAAATCTTCCAAGTTCATGTCATCGCCGAGGCCGCGAAACAGCGTCATGCCCATGTGCGTATGAGCGTTGATCATGCCAGGCATCACAATGCCACCCTTGGCATCGATGACCGTAGATGCATTGTGGGCAATTGTTCCAGCAGCAATTGCGCGAATTCTGCGATCTGCACCAATCACGATCGTTGCATCATTGACAATGGTGCCGACTGCGTCGACGGTGACAACGCAGGCGTTAGTGATTGCGAGAAGGTCTTGTGGGGTACTCACTAAAATTTTGTTGCTTTCGTTGCGTCTATTTGTTTGAGCACGTCTCGCAACAGTGCACCAACTCGTTGCGCAGACTCTTTGCCAACCTGCAACACATCTTCACCCGAAAGTGGTTGAGGGTTGATTCCTGCTGCGAGGTTTGTAGCAAGTGAGAGTGCGAGCACTCGCATACCCAAGTGTCGTGCGGCAATAGTTTCGAGCACGGTTGACATGCCAACCATGTCGGCACCAAGCATGCCTATTGCGCGAATTTCTGCTGGCGTTTCAAAATGTGGTCCGTGAAAACCAAAGTAGACAGCCTCGTTGATGTTTGGAGAAACATTGCGCACGAGCGAGCGCAGCGACGAGTTGTACGCATCGGTGAGATCGACGAAGCGACCAGCGAGTGGTGCTGGTGGGTTGTCACCCGTGAGCGGAGAGTGACCTGTCATGTTGATGTGATCTCTGATCACAACGGGCTCGCCAATGGTCCACTCTTTTTGCAAGCAACCCGCACCGTTTGTTAGGAGTGCGATCTTGCACCCGAGCGCGTGTGCGACACGCACTCCGTGCACCACTGCATGCACTCCGTGGCCTTCATATAAATGTGTACGGCCGGTGAGCAGCAACACGCGAGTAGAACCGATGGTGATCGACTTGAGTGCACCGCCATGGCCGATTGCTGATGGGCGAGTGAAACCTGGGATGTCTGCAACATTGATTGATTGAACTGGGGTCTCAGACACTTCTTCGAGAAGGCCTACGGCATCTGCCCAGCCAGAACCCAGCACCACGAGCACATCGTGTCCATCGCCAAATTGAGCGCGAACTGCTTCGGCAGACCGATCGGCCAGCGCAAACGCCTCGTTGACTACTTGATCCATAAATTGATCCATAAATGGCGCTCCATAGTTAAAGGCTACGCACCAAAGTTCGTATTGGGACACGCACATCGGTAGCGTGGTGCGCTATGAACACGATGACAACAGCACCTCTCACTATTTCTCCAGCTCGCGTATTGGCCGACTTATTGCCAAAACGTGCTTCGCGCACGTCTGCACTCACGCAAGATGTTGTTCTTGTCGTGGGGTTTGCATTACTCACTGCCCTTGCCGCACAGATCGAAATTCCACTTGGGTTTACACCGGTGCCACTGACTGGCCAAACATTTGCGGTGCTTCTCGCTGGAGCAGTGCTCGGTATGCGACGTGGCGCCTTGAGCCAACTCGTGTATTGGTTTACTGGACTCATCGGTTTGCCTTTTTATTCGGGTGGCGCAGGTGGTTGGAAAGATGGCACCGGTGCCACACTTGGCTATCTCATTGGCTTCATAGTTGCCGCTGGCGCAATTGGCTTTCTTGCAGAAAAAAAGCAAGACCGAAACTTTGCAACTTCGTTGCCTGCAATGTTGCTCGGATCAACAATCATTTATGCATTTGGCGCAACATGGTTGGCGCACAAAATCAACGTGCCACTTGCAAACGGTGACACAAATGCGATCAGCCTTGGCGTTGCACCATTTTTGATTGGTGATTTGTTGAAAGCACTCATCGCAGCAGGACTCACGAGCACCGTGTGGACTGCAGTCGCTCAGCGCAAATAAAAGCAGCGCGTTTAGCGCGAACGCTCAAGCTCATACAACGTTGTGCCGCTCCCGCGCGCAACCCACAAACCTGCTCCAGCTTGCACAAAGTGTCGATTGAGACGCTTGCGATACCAATCTCCGGTGCGTGCATAGATATTGAGGTCGGTGGTTTTTTTGTCGACAGCATTACGCAAGTCGGCTGATGTCGGTACTTCCAGGTACAGCACGCCACGAGTTGCCTTTGCCAAATTGCCAATTGCTGCAGCAGCCTGTGTGTCGTTGAGATATTGCAGCACACTATGGCAAACAACGAGGTCAAATTGTCGCATTGGAAACCATGACGCGATGTCGTGACATTTGTGGCCGTATTTTTCACAAGCATGCTCGCTGATGTCAACCGACAATCGCTTTACTTTTGGATGAGTGGTTGCATACCAATCTCGCCAGTAACCAAGACCTGCGCCCACATCGAGCACCGAGCGCACTGGTACTTCCCACCACTGGCACATTGCGTGTACTGCAGTTGCGAGTGTGTTGACCTTGGTGCGGCTGTGGACAGGGCTAGTTGAATAGAAGCGCTTGAAAAAAGCGGCATCAAATGTGTGGCGTGGCATGCATCTTGTGTAGCAGGTGAGCGGCCGCCGTTACGATTGTTGCCGTTACGATTGTTGCCAGACCTCACTCGAGATCAATTTTGCAAGGAGCAAACCATGTCCGTGAATGAAACGTCGGTATATGAAACCAAGATTGCACGCCTCAGCGGCGCAGGCAGCCCATTTGACGATGTGCTTGGCAAAGTGACGTTGCTTGTCAACGTTGCATCCAAGTGCGGTCTGACCCCGCAATACACGGCGATGCAACAGTTGCACACCGATCTGTCGGGCAAGGGATTCAGTGTGCTCGGCGTGCCATGCAACCAGTTCATGGGCCAGGAGCCAGGAAGTGCACAAGAGATTCAAGAGTTTTGTTCGACAACCTATGGTGTTGATTTTCCATTGAGCGAAAAAGTTGATGTCAATGGTGATGCGCGCCATGCGCTGTATGCGTCATTGGTGACCTCGCCAGATGCCGAAGGGTACACCGGCGATATTCGCTGGAACTTTGAAAAGTTTTTGATTGGTCGCGACGGCAAAGTTGTTGCAAGGTTTGGTCCGCAAGTAGCACCAGACGCACCAGAAGTAGTAGCCGCAATCGAGTTGGCACTGGGCTAATCACAATGCTCAAAGTGGGTGCAGTTCAGATGGCGATGTCGACAGACATCGCAACGAACGTTGCAACCGCTGAGCGTCTTGTGCGCGTTGCTGCATCACAAGGTGCACAGGTTGTATTGATTCCCGAACTGTTTGAGGGACATTACTTTTGCAAGGACGTTGATCCGAAACATCTCAACCTTGCATTGCCCATCGACGGACATCCAACCATCACGCATTTTCAGCGCGTGGCAAAAGAGCTCAATGTCGTTCTGCCGATCAGCGTGTTTGAACGCTCCAACGAAGCATTGTTTAACACCGTTGCGATGATTGATGCCGACGGAACGATGATGGGTATTTATCGCAAGAGCCACATTCCCGACGGCATTGGCTACAGCGAAAAATATTATTTCAGTCCTGGTGATACTGGCTTTCGCGTTTGGAAAACACGATACGGCGCAATTGGTGTTGGTATTTGCTGGGATCAATGGTTTCCAGAATGCGCTCGATCAATGGCTCTACAGGGAGCCGACGTGTTGTTGTATCCAACCGCTATCGGCAGCGAACCACCAAACCCTTCGTGGGATTCTGCACATCATTGGCAACGCGTTATGCAAGGCCATGCAGGAGCCAACATGGTTCCAGTGGTCGCAGCAAACCGAATCGGTCGCGAAGTTGGCGAACAAACGGAAATCACCTTTTATGGGTCTTCATTTATTACCGATGCACTTGGCGCAAAGGTGGCAGAAGCCAATCGCACTGACGAGGGTGTTTTGGTTGCAACAATCGATTGCAACGAAAACCGTAGGACGCGTAGCGCTTGGGGCTTGTTTCGAGACCGACGCCCGGAGTTGTATCGCGGCTTAACCACATTTGATGGCACGACGTCGGGCAACTAATGCCAAGGATGCCAGGAGAGTTTGCTCCTCACGAACGCACAGTTATTGCATGGCCTACTCGTGACGACGTATACGGCAATCATCTTGACGAAGCACGAGAAGCTCACGCTGCGTTAGCGCGCACGATCTCGGGTTACGAGCCTGTAACCATGATTGCGAATCAGCAAGAAGCCGAGTACGCAGCAGAGTTGTGTGGCTCAACAGTCGACGTAGTTGCACTCCCTATTGACGACTCATGGTTTAGGGACTCAGGCCCTATTTATGTATTTGATGGCATTGAGCGTGTTGCGGGCAACTGGATATTTAACGGGTGGGGCCAAAAGTTTGTGCCGTTTGACAAAGACGCTGCTGTTGCAAGTGCGTGGGCCAAACACGCTGGTCATCCGGTGCGCAATATCGACATGGTGCTGGAAGGTGGATCAATCACGTCCGATGGTGCTGGTCTGTTGGCTACAACTGAGCAATGTTTGTTGCATCCAAATCGCAATCCACACCTCAGCAAAACTGAGATTGAACAACGATTGCGCAGCGAGTTTGATCTCAGTGAAGTGATGTGGCTTCCACACGGATTGTCGATGGACGCCGATACCGACGGACACGTAGACAATGTTGCGATCTTTATTGCTCCGCGCACAATGGTTTTTCAAACATGCGATGACAAATCATTGAGCGATCACCTGCGTCTTGAAGAAAATCGCAAGGTTGCTCAATCTTTTGGCGTGACGATGCACGAAATTCCTGTTCTACCAGTGATTGAGTATCACGGTGAGCGCATGCAAGTTCCGTATCTCAACTTTTACATGATCAATGGTGCAGTGATCGTGCCTGTCTGCGGTCACACAGCAGATGACGACATGCTTGCACTTATTGGTGAATACATTCCCGATCGCGACATCATTGGTCTGGATATCGGTGGCATTCTTGCTTACGGTGGTGGTGGCATTCACTGCATCACGCAGCAAATACCTGCTGTTCTCTAACAGTCTTTAAACAGGCGCGTCCATTGAGCGCAGCGGCAAGTGCTGTGACGGCAGGTTGTCCCACATGTCGGCAAGCAAATCTTCGCGCAGTGCACGCACGCTTGGGTCGTCCCAGCGATTGACGTGTTGCAGTGGGTCGTGAGTGAGATCGTAGAGCTCACCCTCGCCGGCTTTGCTCATAGTGCCGTCAAGCGCGGCTGTGCACACCCAGTTATCACGGCAGATTGTTCGCAGGTGCACAATTTTTCCAAACAGCACTGAGTCCCATTCGGTAAGCACACGCTCGTGACCAAGTTGTTCGGCTTCAGCCTGATGAATTGGCAATCGGGGTGCTTCTACGTAACTCGGTTGAGCAATGCCCGCGATGTGTGCAAACGTTGCGGCAAGTGAAACGTGGCCAACTGGAGCAGAAACTCGAGCAGGCGCAATGTTGGCGCTTGGTGCTGGGCGCCAGATAAGTGGAAGCCGCATCAAAGAGTCGACGTGGTACGGACCCTTGAAGAGCAGACCAAAGTCGCCTTGAAACTCGCCGTGATCGGTGGTGTACAACACATCGAGGTCGTTGCCCCAACCGCGTGACTCGATCGCGCCCATCACTTTGGCAATTGCTTCGTCAATCAGTTCGTTTTCAACATGCGTATACGCATTTACTTCGCGCACTTGGTCTTGTGTAAGTGTGGCTGGCACCCAACGAGCCGGTGCTTCGTAGTTTGAAACGAAGGTGCCGTCGTACCAACCGCGCCAGTGGCGCAATTTGTCATCGAGCACGGCTTCGCGAGTTGTTGAATTTGCGATGTAATTCTCTGGAAGATCGAGGTCTTGCCAACGCACACGGTGCATCTCTGATGCGGGTGGATCCCATGGGTGATGTGGATCGGGAAAACTCATCCAACAAAACCAGTCGCGATCTGCAGGCAACGACTCGAGCCATGCAATCGTTCGTTGAGCTACCCATTCGGTGTGGTACCACTCGGTTGGAATTGGGTTGACATGCACTTGCGGCGCTTTGGTATCGCCACCGCCTTCTGCATTGACTTGCAATTCATTGTCGAGCACCCGGTAGTAATTCATTACGGCTTCTGGATGATTGTCGCGTATCCATTGTGAGTAGTGCAGCGCACCTGCAGCGCCATGGGTTGCGAGTTCCATGTGGTCAAAACCACGGTGCGGATCATTTGGGGTTTCGTTCGTCGAGCGATGGGCGCCCATGCGGTTTTCGGTGAAGCGCAAAAATGGATCGAGCAACGGTTCGAAGTGTGCCTTGCCGATGAGTGCGGTTGCGTAACCGGTTGCTCGTAAGTCGGCTGCAATGCTTGGCGCATCTTCTGGCAGCGGTACACCGTTCATCCACACGCCGTGAGTAGCAACGTGTTGGCCGGTGAGCATGGTGCTGCGCGATGGCATGCACACCACATTTTGAGGATGCGCACGATCAAAGGTGATGCCGTTTTTACTCAAGGCATCAATTGTTGGTGTGCGAGCAATCATTCCGCCGTTGCAACCAAGTGCGTCGTAGCGCTGCTGGTCGGTGGTGATAAAAAGAATCTTGCGGCCCATTTATTTCCGATCAAACATTTCTTTGACTTTGGCAATGCCCACGCCCGCTGCACCACCGATTGGAAGCGCCAACACTTCTGGGTCCATATCGGTCGAATACATCAGCAGGCATCGATTGGGTCCATCAGGAATCACGTCAACTGTTCCGAGATGAAACGTGATCAGTGGGTTGTTGACAATTTTGTATTGAAAGCGACGCAAATCGTGGTCGAGGGTAATGATGTCTTCTTCAAACGTGATGCCGGCTGCAAGCGAGATCCAACGTTTGTTGCCCTCTACGCGACACGATGTAATTGGAAACCATTCGTGCAGTCGTTCTGGTGCACCAACAAAAGCCCACACGGTGTCGGCATCGCACTCGATAAAGCCAAAGCGACGCACGGTTCCCATGACCCAAATCTAATCTTTTCGCACTCAAACTGCACAAAGCCAACGAATTATTGGTTGGGTATCTGCCAGTCAATGGGGTCTGAACCGTTTGCTCGAAGCGCTTGATTGATTTGAGAAAATGGTTTGGAGCCAATGAAACCATTGTGTGCCGACAACGGGCTTGGATGAGCCGACTCGATGATTGAGTGCTGCGGTTGCGTGATCAACGTTTTTTTGTTGCGCGCAAATGCGCCCCACAACACAAACACGATGGGCGATTGACTTGTTCCGAGTGTGCGCACCACGGCATCAGTAAAAATTTCCCAACCATGACCTTGGTGTGTGCCGGCACCATCGTGTCGCACGGTCAACGTTGCATTGAGCAACAACACGCCTTGACGCGCCCATGGTGTCAAATCGCCACTTGACGCAGGCTCAATCCCACAATCTGCGTGTAGTTCTTTATAGATGTTGCGCAGCGATGGCGGGATCTTGATACCGCTCGCTACCGAGAAACACAAACCATTTGCTTGTCCTTGCGAGTGATACGGGTCTTGTCCAAGTATCACTACTCGCACATCGAGAGGTGCGAGTAGTGCAAACGCACGAAACGTTGCGCCTAAAGGTGGGTAGACGTTTGCGACTTGTCGTTCAGTAGCAACAAAATCTTGCAAACTCGACCAATATGGCTTCGATATTTCGTCGGCGAGTAGGTCGTGCCACAACGTCGGTAATTGGTCGGACATGGAGCAAAGACCCTGGTCATCCACCAAATGCTCGATAAACGCGTTCTGCTGGCCCAAGCCCAAAGTGTTTGTTCCATCCGCTCGCGAGCAACAGTGCAACAACGTAAAACGACATTGACAACACAAGTGCGGTGTCAAGACCGGTACCACCCACCCAATGCAACTGATGAACCACAAGATTAAAAAATACGACATGCAAAAAATACACCGAGAGTGTCATGCGTCCGGCTCGCGCAAGAAATTCTGAAAGAAGCCTGAAAAGCATTGAGCGTGACGCGCATTCGACCATAAATGAAACGAGACAGAGTGCAACAACGGCAGTTGCAAGCGTGCCGAGTGAAAACAACATGCCGCGATCGAGTGGCTGCGTCGACAACAACTTTGCAAGGACGAAGTCGCGATCGGAAATCTGCGAAGACGGTGTAAAGAGAAAATTTGCAGCATGCGTGGTGAGCATGAGGTGGATCGCTGCGAACATGAGACGCAGGCGAATCTTGGACAGATGGTGAATGTGGCGTCCGAGCATGATGCCAGCGACAAAAAAGACGATCCATGGAAACACGGGGTGGGTGTAGTCAACAAATGTGCGGATGAGCAGATTGCGTGGCGAATTGGGCGAGGGTGAGAGCCAACGAGTGTTGTTGCCATCGAGCAACTGGCTTGCTCGCCACCATGAAAGGCTTGCTGCAATGATGATGCTTGCTCCACCAAGTGCGATTAGTCGTTTTGTTGACCACGCAAACACAGCCGCTGCGATGATGAAATAAGCGCCGTAATAAAAGAGGATTGTTCCGGGCCAGATCCATTGCACGAAGTAACCCAAGATGTACAGCAATGTTCCACGACGCAGTAAAACAACGCGAGCATGATGAATATCGGAACGGTTGTTTGACTCTCTCGCGCGTTGTGTAAACAAACTCACACCGATGCCGGCGATCAAGACAAATGTTGCAGCGAATCGCGTCGTCAGTGGTCCTGTGAGCGGATTAAATAAACGTTCCCACACCGACGGGTGAGTGGGGTACATCGACTGAGCGCCGTTGAGATAGGCGTGAAAATTCATAGCAACAACACCAAACAACGCAATGGCTCGAGCAACATCGAGACTTTCGATCCGCGATGACGAATTCACGGAAGCGATTTATTTCCAGGCGACGGTGTCGACGAATACTCGTGTGAGTGGTTGTTGCACATCAACAATGTCGTTGACTGTTGGGCACGTTGCACCATCTTGCACAAACAAAATCGTTGAGTGCATGTGTGGTGGTTCAAGCATCGCGAGGCGTTGTTTTGCAAAATGAAATGGGCTCAGATCACCAGCGTTTGCAACAACACCGTGGCTTGACCCGCAACCAACTACAACAAGTGATCCACTGCCACTAATTGGAGTGTTGCGATAGCCGGCTGTTCCGCCATTGACTCGGCTTACATCCAACACGTCGGCGCCGAGTGCGAGCATCGACTTGTCTCCAATCCACAAAAATGTGCCAGAGCGGGCGATGATCTTTCGTTGTTGATTTGCTACGCGCAATGCATTCAGTGAATCGGCATTGACATGGCTGACATACATTGGCAAATTGTTTGGTACAACGCTCAGCCATTGTGCGATCTCTTGCATATGATCAGCAGCCGTGCCATCGAGTGGTGGGTGCACCGACCAACCATGCTGCTCAAAGCCAGCAGCGTTCACAGCACTCACGACCGATGCGACGTCGGCACCAGCAACACCAAAACGTTGCACACTCGACCGGAGTTTGATGATCACACGGCCACTCCAACCATGCGACACAAGTGTGTTGACATGTTGCACCGACCCGACAACGAGCACCGCATTGCGCGGAAGCGAAGTGGGCAACTCATCGCCAACAGGCGTGAGCACGATTGGTGTGTGCGATGCAGGAATGTCGTGGGCCTCAAAGACTGTGCCCACCGCAATTTCGGTAGCAAATTGTGTTGCTTGTTCAATCAAGAGTGGTCGGCCAAAGCCATAACCGTTGCCTTTGACTACTGGCACAAGGAGTTGGTTATTCCCAAGTAGTGCGGCCTGGGTGTGCACATGGCCGAGCCAGGCTTGGCGGTTGACTGTCAGACGCAAAGTCATGTGTCATCACGGTATCTGAAGGGTTTGGGTGAGCCATTTAAACCCGACTTGTTAAGTCAACAATCACCCTTTAGGCTGATTTCATGTCCAAATTGTTCAGTTTCCCCAATCCCGTCAACGAAACGTCGGCTCGCATTGTTGCTGGTGGTGCTGTTGTCATGGGAACACTGTTTGCCGTAACCGGCAGTGGTTGGGTCTTGGCTGTGTTGACCTATGGCTTTATCGCGCGAGTGCTCACCGGCCCAACATTGAGCCCGCTCGGTCGACTCTCGACGCAAGTGCTTACACCATTGCTCACACCAGTGATGAAAAGTGAACATCGCATGGTGCCTGGTCCACCAAAAAGATTTGCCCAAGGTGTTGGCGCAACATTCGGCATCGTTGCAAGCGCGCTGTTCATGAGCGGAGCAGTGACCGAAGCACGATTTGTTATCGCAGCGCTCGTTGGTGCTGCATTTCTTGAATCAGCATTTGCGTTGTGCCTTGGCTGCATCATGTTTGGATGGCTGATGAAGGCTGGAGTAATTCCTGAAGAAGTTTGCGAAGAGTGCAATAACTTCAGTTCGCGTTCTTTGGCCACGACGTCAAGTCGGGCTTAAGCGCGTCAAAGTTTTGTTCTTGGACGACGCCTTTCCATACACCAACTCCGTACGCGGCATCGTCAAGCACGCGCAACGCAGTAAACCGAATTGGATCCAGTTTCGGTCGGCCCTTCCACCATTCGTACATCGATGGAACTACTGCAGCGGTAATTAACACCCAGCGCATTCGTTTTGAAAACAGTGCAAGCACAACTGCAATCGGCCACCATACTCGCGTAATCGCAGAAGCAATTGTGCGTCCAGCATGCAAGTTGCCAAGTCCAGCCAAGCGCGCAGACTCTTCAACGGCGTTGGGTACATCGTGCAATTTGCGTGCAAGTGCCGCGATTGTTCCCGCACCAACAAGTGCGCCAAAGATTGGGTAACCGAACGCAATAAGTGCACACATGCCTGCCGAATAGCCGCTCACTCGCACAGGTGCAAGCGCACCCTTGTGTCTCTGCGCCAGAGCAGCGGCCGATGTGCCGTAGCCAATTCGCTGCGCAACAAAATCGCTGACAGTAGATCGTGGCAAATGAGTGCATACTGCGGTTGGCTGATAGCGACAGCGCCAACCCGCAGCATCCATACGCCACAGTGCGTCTACGTCTTCGCCAACTTGGAGTGATTCATCAAAGCCATTGATTTGTCGCATTGCTTCGGTGCGACATAACCACATTGCAGACGGTGTGTAACTGATGCGCGTGCCTTGACGAATACGACCCTCAAGCGGACCAAGGTCGAGCGGTGATCGCACCGCTTCATAAGCAGCTAACGCACCTTCGGTGGTCGCACTCACAATGCGCGGTGCAACAAGACCAACGCGCTCGTCGGCAAAATACGAGAGCAGTTCAATCAACGTGTTGTTTTCGAGTGTTACATCTACATCGACAAACGCAACAAATGGCGTGGTCACAAACTGCAATCCATGGTTACGTGCAGCGCCCGGTCCCTTGTTTTGGTCGAGTGAAACAACTCGTGCACCTGCAATGTTTGCAATTGCGTGTGGTGATGCGTCGTTTACAACAATGATGGTGGCTGCAGTTGTGGAGAGTTTGATCAGTTTGTCAACAAGAGTGTTGAGCAAGCGCGCGTCTTTGGCATTACGCACATGTGCAGGAATCACGATGCTGACATCGGCCAACGTGAAAGGTTGCTCGCTGCCAACGATGTGTGTCGGATGAATCGCGCCGGCATCAAGCAGACGGTTGGTGAGTGTTTCGTGGCCTGCGGGGAGGGGCAATCCAATTTCGAGTAACTCTGCAATATGGCGACCGTCTTCGCTCAACGTAAACATCTTGAGAGGAGAACCAGCGAACACCATGAGACCGCGCACAGGACGACGCCAAGACGGATCAACAATGAAGTGCGGCTGATTGACGAGGTCGGTCATATGTTCATGTGCTCGTTAATAAATGTAACGAGATCGTGGGTTAATTGCGAGAGTAAGTTGTGACCGTGCTCAGACGTCGCAGTAGTTGGGTCGCCCAACACGCCGTTGGCTGACACCGCACGTACTCCGCCGCTTCGCAACTGCGCAGAAATCTCGCCGATTGGTTTGGTTGATCCTGCCTCAGCCTTTGCCATGTTGACTTGCTCTGGATGTATCGCAAGCATCATTGAAGTTTCGCTTGCACCTGCATGAGCATCGCCATGCTCGATGCGCGGCCACCACGCAGCAACATTGCGTTGCTCGCTCTTGAGTGTGCGTACTGCCGCGTTCACAGCATCGGTATTGCCACCATGACCATTGACAAATACAACGCCGTTGCACCAGTCGGCTGATCGAACGATCTCAATCAAGACTTGGGTGAGAGCATCAGTGCCGATCGACAATGTGCCAGGAAAGCCAGCATGTTCGCCACTTGCAGTGATGGACAGACTTGGGGCAATCAGAATGCGGTTGTCTTGTTGCGCTGCTTGCGCACACAAGTGCTGTGCGATTTGGGTGTCGGTATCAAGCGGTAAATGTGGGCCGTGCTGCTCGCATGATCCGAGTGGCAATAACAGCACCGTTGATTCACGATTTGCGATCTGCGACCAAGTGTTAGTTGCGATGTTGTTGGCCACGCCAAAGACTAAGCGCGAAGGCGTTTGCGCACAAAGCGCACTACTTCAATCAGCACAGTTGCGCTCACTGCGCCACCGAAAGCGACCAGAAATGCCTTGGTGTGGTCGTCCTGGAAAGTTTTGCCACCAATAAAACCAAGCAGCGATGCATAGAGAGCCCAGATAGATGCAGCAACGACTATCCAGCCAACAAACCAGCGATGATCGCGACGAGTGATGCCACACGTGAGCGTGAGGATGGTGCGGCCACCGGGTATGAATCGTGCAGTGATGAGCAGCATTCCGCCACGCTGTTCAATCTGGTGAATGACTTTTTCTAATCTTTGCTTGCTTTTCTCGTTGCGGGTGTATCGCTTGAGAATTCGTTCGCTTGCTTCGCGACCAATGAGGTACGACATGTTGTCACCAATAAACGCGCCCGCTGCGGCCACCGACACCACGAGAGCAATTGACAAGTGTCCAGAGCCAGCACTTACTCCACCAATGATGACAAGAGTTTCGCTTGGCACGATTGGTATCACCGAGTCGGCAATTGCGATCGTGAGGATGATCAAGTAAAACCAAGGCGACGATGAAAAGTGCTCAAGCCATGCAAAAAAGTCGTTAAGCAAATTCATTACATTTCAGCCAAAAACGTTAAGCGTTTTCTTCGTGGGTCTTGAGTCGACGAATGTTTGGCAAGTGACGGATAACGATCATGCCAACGAGCCCAAGTGATGCAGCCAACTCCCACATGTTGTCGTTGCGCCAAATTGCTACATACACCGGAACAGCAACTGTAATGATGAGTGAAGCAACAGATGACTTGCCAGTTGATTTTCGCAGCACAAACCACGATGTGCACAAGATCAAACTCATGACGGGATACAGCACATACATCACGCCACCACCAGTGGCGACGCCCTTACCACCCACAAACTTGCGAGTGATGGGAAACGTGTGGCCGATCACTGCGGCGTAGCCACAGGCATAGGCAAGATACGAGACACGAAGCGCGTCTGGTTGGGTGTTCATCACAAGCCACGCAAGTCCCACTGAAGCAGAACCTTTGAGCACATCGGCAACAAACACAACGAGTCCATATTTCCATCCGAGTAGGCGCACAACATTGGATGTACCCGGATTGCCAGACCCTGCAGCAGTGACATCGACGCCACCGCGCTTGGCAATGATGAGCGCACTTGGAAACGTGCCGAGAAAATACGAAACAATGATGGCGCCGATAATCAGCAGTGGATTGACGTCGTTCATACTCGCTCCATTCGTTGCGCTGCTTCTTTGGATGAAGCCAGTCGCGGCGAATTGATCTTTACAGGTCTTGAATGGTCCATTGACGGCTTGGGGATGAGGTTGATTGATGCTGCCTTGACAAGTTCTTCGCCGTGGCCGGTGACGCACTCTGGGTCTGGTCCATTGAGTGGTATACCGGTAAAGAACTTGGCGGCCATGCAACCGCCTTGGCAGGCGTCGTAACTACCACATGCCGAACACGCGCCTTCAGATTCTGGCTCGCGTAGCGACAAGAAGAGGTCGCTTTCTTTCCACACTTTGGTAAAGCCGCCGTCACTCAATAGTGATCCGGCTTTAAATTGATCATGAATAACGAACGGGCATGCGTACACGTCACCGATCGGGTCGATCAAGCACACCACACGACCGGCACCGCACAGGTTGAGACCGGGGAGCGACTCGCCAAATGCATTTAAGTGGAAAAACGAATCGCCCGTGAGCACGTTGTCGCCATGCTTCATCAACCAGTCGTAAATCTGGCGCTGCTGCTGTTGCGTTGGGTGCAACTCGTCCCACGTGTCGGCACCTCTGCCAGATGGTCGTAGGCGAGTGATGCGCAATTGTGCACCATACGAATCGGCAAGTGCTTTGAATGCATCGAGTTGGTCGACGTTGTGTCGTGTCACAACAACAGAAATTTTGAATTGCCCGAAGTTGGCATCGCGCAAATGGTTCATTGCTGCAATTGCCGTTGCGTATGATCCCTTGCCGCGCACTGCATCGTTGGTTGCAGCGTCCACGCCGTCGAGGCTGATTTGGATGTCGAGATAATTCATTGCAGCCAATCGACGCGCATTTTCTGCGGTGATGTAGGTGCCGTTCGTTGAAAACTTGACGCCGATGTTGTTGGTCTCTGCGTGTTCAAGAATCTCAAAAAAATCTTTGCGAATCATTGGTTCGCCGCCACCGATGTTGATATAAAACACTTGCAAGTCGCGCAACTCGTCGAGCACTGCTTTTGCCTGAGCAGTTGAAAGTTCGCGTGGGTCTCTGGTGCCACTGCTCGACAAACAGTGCACACACTGCAAGTTGCAGGCGTAGGTGATTTCCCATGTCAAGCAAATTGGTGCGTCAAGACCAGACTTGAGTTGGCTCGCGAGTGCTTTACCTGACACGAATGATGTCCGATGCGGCGAGTGAGTCAATGGCTTCTACAAAACTCGGCCATCGCGATGGCTGGATGTTGTGTGCTCCGAGCGCGTCTTGCAACGTCGCGTAGTCGGCAACATCGCGCACCACAGCAACAACGTCTGGGTGTTTTAAGAAAACGAGTTTGCGGTTGCCGTAGTGATAAGCGAGCGCACCAAATGATTCAGGGCGCAGTGCTACTTGCGGGTTGAGCTCGCATGCTGTTTCCAGCGTGATTGACATGATGTGAAGGACGAACTAGCAGTACTTAGTAGACGCCGCACATGCCGTCAATCGAAATTTCTTCGACAAGCAGCTCGGTGACATCTTGGTGAACAGTCTGTTTGACCGAATCCGTATCTTGCACGATTTCGCTTGCTTGGGCTGTAGTTGTGGGTTCCATTACCTGCCAACAATACTCAAATGGTCCCACTCGGGCTAGCGTCAGCGTGGGAAGTGCGGTTTTAGAAGCCATCTAAAAGGGGGACCTTGTGAAGACAAAAGCAGCGGTGTTGTGGGAATTGAATGCTCCGTGGAGCATCGAGGATATTGAATTGGATGCGCCTGGCCCGAACGAAGTGCTGGTCAAGTTGGCCGCATCCGGTCTTTGTCACTCAGACGAACACGTAGTCACTGGCGATCTGCCGTTTGAACTGCCAATCATTGGTGGCCACGAAGGCGCTGGAGTTGTGCAACAAGTTGGCGCAAATGTGAGTTGGCTTGCGCCCGGCGATCACGTCGTTTTTGGTTTCATTCCATCGTGTGGTCGTTGTGTGAGTTGCTCGACTGGTCACCAAAACTTGTGTGACCTTGGTGCCTACATGGCAACTGGGAAACAGATCAGCGATCAAACTTCGCGTCATCATACTGGCGGCAAAGACTTGGGCGTGATGTGTCTACTCGGAACATTTGCGCAACACACTGTCGTACACGAAGCAAGTTGCATCAAGATCGAACAAGATGTTCCACTCGATCGCGCGTGCTTGCTCGGTTGCGGTGTGGTAACTGGCTGGGGTTCTAGCGTGTATGCAGCTGAAGTGAAGCCTGGCGACACCGTTGTAGTCGTCGGTGTCGGTGGTATCGGAGCCAACGCAATCCAAGGCGCGCGCATTGCTGGCGCAAAACAAATCATTGCGATTGACCCAATTGAGTTCAAGCGCGAGAAGGCGATGGAGTTTGGTGCAACACATAGCGCCAACTCGATGGCCGAAGCAGTCCCACTGTTGCAAGAACTCACTCGTGGCACCATGGCCAACAAAGTGATCATGACAATGGGCGTCGGTAGTGGCGCAGTGATTCATGAAGCAATGGCACTCACCGCAAAGCGTGGTCGTGTTGTTGTGACCAACATTCACCCAGCAATGGAGTTTGGTGCATCGGTAAGTTTGCTCGACATGACATTGATGGAGAAGCAACTTGTTGGTTCGCTGTTTGGTTCGGGCAATCCACGCTCCGACATTCCAAAGTTGTTGGGCTTGTATCGCGAAGGTCAACTCGATCTTGATGGTTTGGTCACCCGCACTTACACGTTGAACGACATCAACGAGGGTTACCGCGCGATGCGTGACGGAGAAAATATCCGTGGCGTCATCAAATATGACTGAACAGCAAACATCAAGCCAAATAATTCGCGCAGTCGGCAACGATGTTGTCGGGCGTCAGCGTGAAATTGAGTTGGTAGTTGCAGCACTTGTTGCTGGACGACACATGTTGCTTGAGGGGCCACCGGGTACGGGCAAGAGCACGTTGTTACGAGCAGTTGCGCAAAGCATGTCGGTTGGGTTTTCGTTTGTGGAGGGCAACGCCGAGCTCACACCAGCACGATTGATTGGTCACTTTGACCCTGCTCGCGTCTTGACCGACGGCTACGCACCCGACGTCTTTGTTGATGGCCCGCTTGTTACGGCCTTACGTGAAGGTTCATTGTTGTATGTAGAAGAGATCAACCGCATTCCAGAAGAGACGCTCAACGTGTTGATCACGGTGATGAGCGAAGGCGAAATAAGCGTGCCACGACTGGGCAAAGTGGTTGGCACCGATGGATTTCGACTGGTTGCAGCAATGAACCCGTTTGATGCCGTGGGTACCGCGCGCATTTCAAGCGCTGTGTATGACCGAGTGTGTCGAGTGGCAATGACATATCAGTCCTCTCAAGACGAGTGTGTAATTGTTGATCGCAATCTCAAGGCGAACAGCCAAAAAAATATCGCTGGTGTGCAACCAGACGCTGCTTGGGTAACAAAAGTTGTTGAAGTGGTTCGCCGCACACGCAATCATCCTGATCTGCGAGTTGGTTCGTCGGTGCGCGGTGCGATTGATACTGCTTTGGTGGCTTCGAGTTTGGCCGAAGTGCGCTCATCGAAAAATATTTCTGCATCAATTGGGCTCGATAGCGCACTAGTTGCTATCAGTGGCAGAGTGCGTATTCGCGAAGGAAGCGTGCGTCATGCAGAAGAAGTCGTTGCCGAAATTTGGAATGATGTTTTTGGCGCGAAAGACGGAGACGAGTCATCGGGAAAAGCTGGCGCCCCGACTGGGGCCACGACCTCGAACTAGCAAATCCGGCAGTTAAAGAGGGCGCACTCGCCGAGCAAGCAGAGAGTCAAGCAAATAAGAAAACTGTTTCGCGAAGTGACTTGGCACGACATGATCGATTCGAACAAATTTCTCCCGAAGTTGGCGAACTCGATGAAGCCGCGGTAGACGAAGCCTTGAACGAATCTCCTGACGAAATACTCGGCATGCTTGCAGACTTGACTGCAGCAACCGACCCAAAGTTACGCGAACTTGCGCGCCGACTTGCGGGGCGAGTGATGCTCGAAATTGCGCGCACTGGCAAGCCACGTCCGCGCGGCATCGGCAAGATGACGCTTACGAATTATCAGCCAGATGCAGGTGACATCGATATTGACGCAAGCTTGGATGGGTTAAACGAGATTCGAGTGCATGGCGCAGTCGATGTAGATGCGCTCAAAGTGCGGGGCTGGACAAAACCAGGGACAGCATTCAGTTTGGTTGTTGACCGCAGCGGGTCAATGGGTGGCAAGCCACTCGCAAATTCAGCAATGGCCGCCGCTGCTGTAGCCAGTCGTGAACCAAGCGATTACAGCGTGTTGGTGTTTGGCAATGACGTTGTGGTTGCAAAGTCGCAGGATGTTTCGCGGTCAAGCGAACAGGTAGTCAACACGGTGTTGTCGTTACGTGGGTTTGGCACAACCAACCTTGCTCAAGCATTAACCACTGCAAGCAATCAACTCGCACGTTCTCGAGCGGGTAGGCGAGTAACGATTTTGTTTTCTGATTGTCGCTCAACGGTCGAAGGCGATGCGGTGCTTGCTGGTAGCGCGCTCGAAGAGCTCGTGGTCATTGCTCCAGTCGACGATGATGTTGAAGCCCGTCTATTTGCCCAACAAGTTGGCGCGCGGTTTACAACAGTAAGTGGGCCGAGCGACGTGCCCGATGCACTTCGACGAGTACTCGACTAGCGACAACTCGGATCGTTTGGTGGAGAAATACCGAGCGTTGCTTGCTCTGGTGCGACAACTGGAAGTGTTGTTGGTGGTGCAGATGATGAAGCGTTGCTCGTGTACTTCACGTAATTCACCGGAACTATTTGTCCACTAGTGACACCGCCGATTGCGCCCTCGTTTGTTGCCATATCTGATGTGGGTGGCGCGTCGGCCACGGATCCTGGTGTGGCAAAACTTGCTTTGCCCTGAAACAAAGCAAGAATTTCGCGCATTGTGTCGTTCTGAATTCGCGGCACAAGAACGGCCTGATCGCCGACCATTTCGCCAGTTGCTGCAATCGTGTAGGTAGGGATGCTGCTGGTATTTAGGTCGCGCATTGCTTGTGCCAATTGCAGCATAGAAATTGGTGTGAGTTGGTCATCGGTGATCACATTTTTGAGCGCCGCGTTAAGCAGTTTGTTTGCAACAGTCGGGCTGCTCGATCCCTTATCAAGTGCTCGTTGCATAGCGCGGCGAATGAAGTCTTGCTGACGACTGATTCGTCCCAAATCACCAGTTCCATCTTTGATCCAATCGTTTTTTGCAGGGTCAAAGTAGGAGTAACCAGATCGAGATCGCACGTACGCAAGTGCGTGATCACCAGAAAACTCGAAGCAACTTGGGGCCGGCACGTACAGACCTGTATTTTTGTCGCGAGTCTCATACAAAAATGGAATGCTGACACCACCAACAGCGTTGACGATTTCTTTAAAAGCACAAAAGTCAATGTTGACGTAGTGATCAATACTGATTCCAAAGTTTTGGTAAATCGTGTCGACGAGTTTGTTCGGGTTCTTGCGATCAAAAGCAGTGTTGATGCGGTTAGTTCGGGTTGATCCTGCAATTTTGACCCACAAGTCGCGTGGAAAAGACAAGAAAGCCGCGCGGTTGTCTTTTGGATCAACACGAATAATCATGATCGTGTCACTGCGCTCGCCAAAACCTGTGCGATCACCAAATGCTCCTGCATACGGAGAGTCTGGGTCGACACAACTGCCGTTGTCTGAGCCAGTGAGCAAAAAGTTTTTGGCGGCAAGGTCGCCTTCGGTCAAATTCCAGTTATCAGAAGGAGTGATTTCGGCGTCGGTACTTGGTTGACCGTTTGGGTCACGGTTGAGCGAGACAACTTGTCGGGCGTTGAGACGGTTATTGGCCCACAACATTCCAAGGCCAGCAACGAGTAATGCACACACCACAACAATGTTGAGTGCAAGAACGAAGTAGTGCGAACGAGGTCGCTTGTAGTGACTCTTTATGTGGCGCTTGGCGCGACTCACTTGGCGTCCACTACTGGGGCAAGACGCACAGTTGTCGAGATATGTGCGACTGAATCGCCTGCTGTGTGCGAAACAAATTCGATTGCCGGCACAACACCAGCGTTTTGCAAGTCGCCAATGCACACTTTGAGCAATGCAATTTGTGCGTCTGTTGCACTCACTGATGTGTACTCAACTTCGGCACGTTGCGAGAGTTTGGCTTCTGTTTTGGTGCGACGGATCACGCCGATCACGTTGCATGCGCTATCGAGCATCATCTCAAAGGCATCAATATGTTTCGTGTCTCCGGTAATTTCGCTAACTGTTGGCCACTGAGACAAGTGGATTGAATTTTGTTTCCACCAACTCCATACTTCTTCGGTGGCAAATGGAATGTGAGGAGCAAACAATCGCTGCATAACGCTGAGTGCGCGCTGGAGTGCGGCACGAGCGGACGCCGAGATGTCGGTGGTGCCATATGCGCGCATTTTGACGAGTTCGAGATAGTCGTCGCAGAACCACCAAAAGAATGATTCGGTGCGCTCGAGTGCTCGCGCGTAGTCAAATGTTTCGAATGCGGTGGTCGCGTCATTGATCACCACGCTGAGTCGCTGCAGCATTGCAATGTCAAGCGGCTCAGTCGGCACCACGTCGACACTTACATCACCAGCACCCAACACAAACTTTGTTGCGTTCAGCAACTTGGTGGCGAGTTTGCGTCCGACCTTCATTTGGTCTTCGCTAAATGCGGTGTCGACTCCTGGTCGGGCAGATGCAGCCCAGTAGCGCACAGCGTCGCTGCCGTATTGCTCAAACAAATCGATTGGTGTTACGACGTTACCCTTCGACTTTGACATTTTTTTGCGATCAGGATCCAAGATCCATCCCGACAGTGCAGCGTTGCGCCACGGAGCAACATTGTGTTCAAAGTGCGAACGAACCGTTGTTGCAAACAACCATGTGCGAATGATGTCGTGACCCTGTGGTCGCACGTCCATTGGAAACACGTTGTTGAACATGGATGGGTCGTCGAGCCAGCGGCCAGCAATCTGAGGCGTCAATGAAGATGTTGCCCACGTGTCGAGTACGTCGGCGTCACCAACAAACCCACCCGGTACACCGCGCTGTGCATCTGTAAATTCGCTTGGCACATCGGTACTCGGGTCAATTGGCAATCGTGATGCTTCAGGAACAAGTGGGTTCGAATAGTCGGGTTCACCGGCTTGATTGAGTCGATACCACAGCGGCACTGGCACGCCGAAGTAACGCTGACGACTGACGAGCCAGTCACCGTTCAGTCCGTCGACCCAGTTGCTGTAGCGATGCTGCATAAATTCGGGATGCCAAGCCAACTGATCGCCGCGTGCCAGCAATGCCGCGCGCAAATCGGCATCGCGACCACCGTTGCGGATATACCACTGACGACTCGTCACGATCTCGAGTGGTCGATCGCCCTTTTCGTAAAACTTGACAGGGTGGGTGATCGGTTTTGGCTCGCCGCGCAAGTCGCCGCTCGTGCGCAGCATCTCAACGATTGCGGTCTGAGCCTGCTTCACCGATTTGCCGGCAAGTGCCGCGTAGTGCTCGAGGCCAGTAACACTTGTCATGCCGTCTGGTGCTTGCGTCAAAATGCGACCATCGCGTCCAATAATTGGTCGTGTTGGCAAATTGAGTTCGCGCCACCACACAACGTCGGTGAGATCACCAAATGTGCAGACCATCGCAATGCCCGTGCCTTTGTCGATCTGTGCAAGTTCGTGTGCGAGCACAGGTACTGCAACATCAAACAACGGTGAGCGCACCATGGTGCCAAAAAATGGTTTGTAGCGGTCGTCGTCTGGGTGAGCAACGAGTGCAACACAAGCAGGGATAAGTTCTGGTCGCGTAGTTGCAATCAGTATTTCGCCACCAGACTCATGCTTGAAAGAAATGTCGTGGAATGCACCAGGACGCTCACGATCTTCTAATTCGGCTTGCGCAACAGCAGTTCCAAAATCGACGTCCCACAATGTTGGTGCTTCTTGTGCGTAAGCCTCGCCGCGCGACAAGTTGCGCAAGAACGCGTCTTGACTTGTGCGTCGCGCGTGATCGCTAATGGTTGTGTACAACAATGACCAGTCGACCGACAATCCAAGTCGTCGAAACAGGTCTTCAAATACCTTTTCGTCTTCGTGCGTGAGCTCTTCGCACAACGCAATGAAGTTTGGGCGAGAAATTGCAACCGCGCGGTGATCTTTTGGCACGTCGCCACGAAAAGGCGGCACAAATTGAGGGTCATGAGCAACGCTGGGGTCGCACGACACACCGAAATAATTTTGTACTCGACGTTCGGTCGGCAGTCCGTTGTCGTCCCAACCCATCGGATAAAAAACTGACTTGCCGCGCATGCGCCAAAACCTGGCGACAGCGTCGGTATGTGTGTAGCTAAACACGTGACCCATGTGCAGCGAACCGCTCACGGTGGGTGGAGGAGTATCGATGGCAAAGACATTCTCGCGAGTGGCCTTGCGGTCAAATGTGTATGTGCCCAAGGCATCCCACTGTGCAATCAACTTGCTTTCGACATTGTCGAGGGTGGGCTTATCGGGCACAGTCATCGCGCATTAACTGTATTGGGTCAAGCCACTGCTTGGCCTACAACTGCGCCTCTAGGCTGTGTGCGTGCTGCACTTATATGACACCGTGACACGCGATGTGCGCGAACTCAAAATGCGTGAGCCGGGCAAGTTGGGCATCTATTTGTGTGGTCCAACGGTCTATGGCCCACCCCATCTTGGTCACGGCCGAGCCACTTTGGTTTACGACATTTTGCGTAAATATATGGAGTGGTGCGGTATTCAGGTGCGATTGGTCTCCAATATCACCGATATCGACGACAAGATCATTGACCGTGCAAATCGCGAAAATCGTCCGTGGAATGAGATCACTCACAAATGCGAAGCGGTGTGGTTCGATGCAATGAACGCACTTGGTGTGATGCGACCAACCGATGTGCC
>JBJOEQ010000065.1:0-16253 GCA_046049195.1 Actinomycetota bacterium
ATAAATACGTGAAACCCTTGTGGCGTTTGATGCAATGTCGCCTACGACGGGGTTGATCTGGGCCAGCCCGATGCGCACAGTTGCGTGAGTGAGGAGCGGTGCAGCCACAGTCTTCAGGCTAGAGGCGTGGACCGACTGGCGTATCTTCACACGCCGTTCACAATTGGGCAACGGGATAGAAACGGCGGTTTGCGAGACTAGACGAGTACCTGAGAGCGGAAATTGCAATTTCGCTCTCCCAACCGGAAGGACATGCAATGCCATATCAGGCGGAATACATCTGGATCGACGGACATCAACCAACACCGATGCTTCGATCAAAAACAAAGATCATCAAGAACGGCGTCAAAGTTCCACCAATCTGGGGCTTCGATGGTTCGTCAACCGAGCAAGCAACTGGTGATGCATCTGACTGCGTGTTGAGCCCAGTGTTCACATGCCCAGATCCATTGCGCGGCGGCAACAACATTTTGGTGTTGTGCGAAGTATTGGTTGCAACTACCGGCAAGCCACACCCGACAAACACTCGTGCAACATGTGCCGCGGCTGCTTCGAAGTATGCAAGCCACGGAATGATCTACGGCATCGAACAGGAATACACGATGATGCGCATGAATGGTCGACCACTCGGTTTTCCAGAAACAACTGGCGAGCCAGGACCACAAGGTCCTTACTACTGCGGCGTTGGTGCAGGACGAGTAATTGGTCGCCCAATTATCGAAGAGCACACGCAAGCATGCTTGGATGCTGGCTTAATGATTGAAGGAACAAACGCTGAAGTAATGCCTGGTCAGTGGGAGTTTCAGATTGGCGCAGCAAGCGCACTCACAGTGAGTGACCACATGTATGTTGCTCGTTGGTTGCTCGATCGTATTGCGGAGGATTACGACGTAGTGATCTCGTATGCAGCAAAGCCACAAAAGGGAGACTGGAATGGCGCAGGCGCGCACACCAACTTCTCGACCAAGGCAATGCGTGAGAATTACTCGGCGATTGAAGATGCTTGCAAAGCTCTCGGCACCAAAGTGATGGAACACGTGAACAACTACGGTCACGACATCGAAAGCCGACTCACTGGCAAGCACGAGACCGCGCCGTACAACAAGTTCACATACGGTGTTTCTAACCGTGGTGCATCGGTGCGTATTCCTTGGCAGGTTGCTCGCGACAAGAAGGGCTACGCCGAAGATCGTCGTCCAAACGCAAACGTCGATCCATACGTAGTGACACGCCTGATCCTCGAAACTGTTTGCGGCGCCGCAAAAGCTCCAGCAGCAAAGAAGGCAAAAGCAAAAGCAACCAAGCCAGCGTCAAAGAAGTCAAAAGGCGCTAAAGGATCCAAGAAAAAGTAGTAATCACACAGGTTTCAACAGCACCGAGGATCCGGTCCTCGGTGCTGTTGATTACTTCTCACGGCAGACTGTTGAGGTGACTTCCATGCACGATCAGCAAAAGGATTACGTCCTTCGCACCGTAGAAGAGCGCGGCATCCGCTTGGTGCGACTGTGGTTTACCGATGTGCTCGGCAACCTCAAGTCGTTTGCAATCAGCCCTGCTGAAATGGAAAATGCTCTCAACGACGGAATGTCGTTTGACGGTTCATCAATTGATGGTTACAGCAGAGTGCAAGAAAGCGATGTGCTTGCGCTTCCTGATGCAAATACGTTTGAAGTGCTTCCATGGGCCGATGCAAAAGGCGCAGAGGCTCGAGTGTTTTGTGACATTGCCAAGTTGGACGGCACGCCGTTTGATGGTGATCCACGACAGGTGTTGAAGCGCAATCTTGGTCTCGCCCGCGATAAGGGTTATTCGTTCTACGTTGCACCCGACATCGAATATTTTTATCTCGCTCCACCAGACAGCACAAACACACCTGTCTTGCTCGACGAAGGTGGTTTTTTCGATCTCACCTCGACCGACATTCCAAGCTCGCTACGCAAAGAAACTATTCGCACGCTCGAGACCATGAGCATCCCTGTCGAGTACAGCTTTCACGAAGATGCGCCAAGCCAACACGAAATCGATTTGCGACACACCGACGCACTCACAATGGCCGACAGCGTGATGACATTTCGTTTTGTCGTCAAAGAGATCGCAGCACTGCACAATGTGCACGCCACATTTATGCCAAAGCCTCTCGAAAACATTCAGGGCTCGGGCATGCACCTCCATCTTTCGTTATTCAAGGGCGAACAAAATGCGTTCTACGATGAGAACGACGCATACAACTTGTCGCCGACTGCAAAATGTTTTATGGCCGGCTTGTTACGCCATGCCGCCGAAATTACTGCAGTCACGAACCAAACGGTCAACTCATATAAGCGACTTGTTCCTGGCTTTGAAGCACCGGTACATATTTCGTGGGCGCGCAACAACCGCAGCGGCCTGATCCGCGTTCCAATCGCAAAGCGCAATAGTGACTCTGCAACGCGTATCGAATACCGATCACCAGATCCAGCGTGCAACCCATACCTCGCGTTCTCTGTCATTTTGGCTGCAGGGTTGCGCGGCATTCAAGAAGGTTACGAATTGCCGGTTGAAGCAGACGCCAACTTGTTTGAGATGGACAACGATGTTCTCGAGAAGATGAGTATCCATCAATTGCCACAGTCGCTCAACGAAGCGCTGCACGTGATGGAAAACTCGAGCCTTGTCGCTGACGCGCTTGGCGATCACATCTTTGAGTGGTTCTTGCGCAACAAGCGAGCAGAGTGGCGCACATATAAGACTCATATCAGCCAATACGAACTTGGTCGCTACCTGCGCTCGCTGTGAACACGCGCACTTCTGCAAACGAAAACGTTGTCGGTCAGATGATCGCCGTGTTTCCAAACCCGCCGTCTATTGACTTGGCGCGCACACTCGACCTGGCTGGATACCGATGGAAGGCTGTTTCGTCGGCCGACGACGCAGCGAAGAGTGAGCCAGTTGAAGGCTGGGCCGGTGCAGTGGTGATGTGTGATGAAGACCCAGAAGGCGGTTGGGCTATTTGTCGTTCGCTGCGCAAGAACGACAACCCTGTCGGACATGTGCTTGTGCTCGTCAACGGCTCACAGCTTGCCGACCTCGAAATGCGAGACGACTTGTTTGACGACTTCTGCTTGTCGCCTTTCCACCCACGCGAACTCGAGTCGCGCCTGCGTCACATGTTCTTTACAGAGATCCGTGGCACCCGTGAATCGCTCGTCGAATACAGCGGCCTGATTCTCAATCTCGAGACATACCAAGCATCATTTGGTGGACAGCCGCTCGACTTGACGTACATGGAATACGAGTTGCTCAAGTTCTTGGCGCAAAACCCAGGCAAGGTATTTTCACGCGAAACATTGTTGTCGCGAGTTTGGGGTTACGAGTACTTTGGTGGAGCACGCACTGTCGACGTACACATTCGTCGCTTGCGCGCAAAACTCGGCGAAGAACATGCCAACTTGATTCAGACTGTTCGCAGCGTTGGATATCGCTTCGGACAATCCAAATGGTCTGCCTAGACCGCCGCGCTCACTAGCGTCACTATTCCAATCGAAGCAAACAACACCGCTGCCGCGCGCTGAATTTTGTTCAGAGGCACCTTCTTCTGCAACCACCCGCCTGCCAACACGGCAAGCCCGGACACGCTCGAGAGCGCAGCGATTGATCCGAAACCAACGGCGATGGGATCATTGAATCGTGCTGCAAACCCTGCAGTGGCGAGTTGGGTGAGGTCTCCAAACTCTGCAACCAAAATCACCGACGCTGCTGTCCACACCACACGCGCATTGGACATCGATGCCGACCACTTTGCAGTCTCATCGTGATCAGCAGACGAACCAGCGCGCCACGTCATGACTCCTCCGGTCAAAAACAACATTCCAACTAAAACATGGATCGGAGTTTTGGGAAGTTGGCTTAACGCAGTACCAAAAATCACGGCGAGCAACACATGGGTTGCATAACCGAGTGTGACACCGGCCCACACCGGCAAGCGGCGATGAAAGTGTGTAGACAACAACAGCGTCGCAATCATCGTCTTATCAGGTAATTCCGCGAGAAAGATTGCACTAAACGTGACAGCAAAATGTTGCAGCACGAAGAATCAATCAGCGATGCGTTGTATGCGCTTGGCAATTGTGCGATGCGTCGCCAACATCGAGTCAACTTTGTTACTTACAATTTGGCCATTGTCTACGACCAACTTGCCGTGCACGATCGTGTGTTTTGCAGCAGTTGGCCCACAGCGCAACCATGCTTCGATCGGATCTGCAACTGCGCCAGCAAATGCAACACCAGTCAGCGACCAAATTGCAAGATCGCCAACAGCACCCACACTGATCTCGCCTATTTCGCCAACACGACCAAGGCAACCCGCACCACCGCGCGTCGCGATCTCGAGTGACATGCGAGCCGTTCCGGCTGCTGCACCATTGCGCAACTTGGCCAACAGCATTGCCTGTCTGGCTTCGAGCCACATTGAAGCCGAATCGGCAGACGATGAGCCGTCTACGCCAAGACCTACGTGCACACCCGCTGCTCGCAAGTCAACAACTGGCGCAATGCCCGACGACAAAATCATGTTGCTGCTTGGGCAGTGTGCAACACCAATCTTTGCTCTGCCCAACTGTTGAATTTCATCGTGGTTTGGCATCACACAATGTGCAACCCATGCGCGATCAGTGCACCAACCCACATCTTCCAAATACTGAGTTGGTCGACAACCAAATGTTGCGATTGAAAATGCATCGTCTTCAGAGTTTTCAGCAAAGTGTGTGTGCAAGCGCACATCGAGTTTTTCGGCAAGTTGCGCGGACTCTGTCATCAATTGCTTGGTCACGCTAAATGGCGAGCATGGAGCGAGCGCAATACGCACCATCGCGCCGTGCGAAGCATCGTGGTGCTGTTCCACCGCACGTTGCGACTCAGCCAAAATAACGTCGTGATCTTGCACCACATTGTCTGGTGGCAAACCGCCATCTTTTTGCGACAACGACATTGAGCCGCGCGTTGGATGAAAGCGCATTCCTAAATCCTTTGCCGCCATGATCTCGGCCGTCAATAAGTCGCCACCACCTGCAGGGTGCACATATAAGTGGTCTGTCGAAGTTGTGCAACCCGACAACGCCAACTCTGCAAGGCCAACCCATGCCGAAACATTGGCAGCTTCCTCGTCAAGAGTGCTCCACAGTGGGTACAGCGTTTGCAACCAACCAAACAATGCAGCATTTGTCATCGGCGGGAATGCACGCGTGAGGTTTTGATACATGTGGTGATGTGTATTGACGAGGCCAGGTGTAACGAGGCAGTCGGTTGCATCGATGACGCGAGTTGCTTGTGGCTCAGTGCCTGCAGCACCAACACCAGAAATCAATCCGTTGGTGATTGCGACCCAACCGCCAGGTATTTCTCTTCGAGCGTTGTCTACGGTTGCAACGAGTGTTGCGTTGCGAACAACGAGATCGGCTGTTGAGCTCAGTTGTTTAACTCAACAAGCTCGCTGCCAGCATTACGAATGTCTCCATCGCGCTGCAGAAAGTAGCCGAGCAACGCTGCGATTCCAGCAGTTGACAAACCCACGACAATAGGGAACGAAAGCAGTGCGATGATGATGATTATTGCGCCAGGCATGTCATTTACCGTAGTGGCTTGAAAGCCCAGGCTTCAATCTCTACTGCTCCACCAAATGGCAATGACGCCACACCAATGGTGCTACGAGCAGGGCGGCTTGTCACAAAACCCTCTACATATGCGGTGTTGAAAGTGCCGAACGTGTCCATGTCGGTCAAGAAGCACAGTGTCTTTTTGACATCGTTAATCGTCACACCCGCGCTCGCGAGTTGCGACTTGAGGTTGACAATTGCTTGTGCTGTTTGAGCGGCGACTCCGCCCTTAACGATCTTGCCATCAACCACACCAAGTTGGCCAGAAACAATCACCCAGTCACCGGCACGAACCACTGGCGTATATGGGCCAAGTGGTGCGGCTGTTTTCTTCGCTGTTTTCTTTGCTGCTTTCTTGGCAACTTTCTTTGTGGTCTTCTTCACGGTCTTCTTTACAGTCTTTTTCTTGTTAGTGGCCATACTTCAATCGTACTATTGAGTCATGATCTCGAGGCGCACATTTATTTCCGGATCACTGGGTGTCATTGGCGCGACGAGCACTGTTGGTTTGAGTTCATTACTTGCTAGTTGCTCTGGTGGTTCAAGTTCAACATCAATAGATTCCGTTTTAGGTTTGGCTGATCTGCAATTGGTGCAGCGATTCCCTCAAGTATTGGTTCCTGGCAATGTTCGGCTCCCATTTTCACTTGCCAACCAAGCTGGCTTGCTCACAACCGAGAGTGGTCTCGATCTGCCCACCACATTGACTGCAAAACTTGTTAATGCCGACACACAAGAAGTTGTTGCCGAGTCGTTGTCGGCAGACCGACACGACACCGGACTTGCGATTCCCTACTGGCCGTTTCGCGTCGATATCAATAAACCAGGTATCTACACATTGATAGTTGACGGCGGGCCAGCAGAAGGTGCAGCAATACAAGTGCTTGATGCGACACAAGTGTTGATCCCACTGGTTGGTTCACAACTTCCCGGTTTTGACACACCAACGTTTGATGATCATCGTGGTGTTGAGCCTGTGTGCACTCGCACACCAGAGCCATGCGAGTTTCACAACATCACACTCAACGAAGCGCTTGCATTAAAAAAACCGATTGCGTATTTGGTTGGCACACCAGCACACTGCAGCACCGGCACATGTTCTCCCGCACTCGAAGCGCTGATTACAGTAAAAAACTCAATTGGTGATGCAATGACATTTCTGCACACCGAGATCTACACCGATGACAAAGCAACAACGGTTGCGCCAGCAGTTGTTGCACTCAAGATGGAATATGAGCCAGCGATTTACATCACTGACGCGAGCGGAAAAATAGTTGAACGATTTGATGCAGTGTTCGACGCCGACGAAATCAATGCGGCGATTGCAACGCTTGGTTTATAGCAACGAGATCAGGAAAAGCTATTGCCACAACCACATGAACGAGTTGCGTTCGGGTTGTTGATCTTGAAACCAGCGTCCTGCAAACCATCTTGGTAGTCGAGGCTCGCACCAACAAGAAGCTGTGATGAGGCTGGATCAACGATCACACGAATCTCTCCGAATGTCACAGTCTCGTCATCGGCAGCGACATCGCCGTCGAAAAACATCTCGTACGAAAAACCAGAGCAACCTCCGGGACGAACTGCAACGCGAAGTGCAAGATCAGTTGCGCCTTCGGCTTCGAGTAATTGCTTGACCTTGTTTGCGGCTGATTCTGTAACCGTGATCATGGGAGCCTCTTTCGCTTCTGATTTGTAACTATGAGAACTAGTGAGATCAGACTACCGTTCATCGCCTTGTCTGTCACGGCTCGCACTGCTGTTTTGTCTCTGGTTTCACTAGCGACCTGACGGTAGGTTTAAGCCATGACTGGCAACAAGCCACAGACCACAGGGGCAGCACCGCCGAGCGTTGCAGAAGTCACCTTGCGCCTGAAAGCGGTGATGGACCCTGAATTAGGCGACAACATTGTCGACCTAGGCATGGCGGCAGTCGAATCAATTTCTGCCGATGGCGTCGTTGCTATCGCTATGAAGCTCACCATTAAGGGTTGCCCATTGCGAGTGCAGATCAAAAAAGACATCGAGTCGCGACTCGAAACTCACCCAGGTGTGTCCAAAGTGACTATCGACTGGGGCGAGATGACAGCCGACGAACGCACTGCAGTGATGACACGTGCGCGTTGGAATGCTCGCGAACAAGCGCCCGACACACAGATTCCTCTCAACACTCGTATCTTGGCAATTGCGAGCGGCAAGGGCGGTGTTGGCAAAAGTTCGGTCACTGTCAACTTGGCTGCAGCACTCGCAAGCGTTGGCCACACCGTTGGCGTACTCGACGCGGACATTTGGGGTTTTTCAATTCCGCGCATGCTCGGTATTTCTGATCGTCTTGAGGCCCGTCGCATCGAAGGCATCGAAAAGCCACGCATGATTCCCAACGAACGCGTCGTCGGAAAAGGATTACTTAAAGTTGTGTCAACAGGAATGCTTGTTGAAGACGAGAGCACCGCACTGATGTGGCGTGGGCTCATGCTCACCAAAGCAGTCGAACAATTCCTCAACGACGTGCACTGGGGCGAACTCGATTACCTGCTCATTGACATGCCGCCAGGCACCGGTGATGTGCAGATGGGTCTTGCACGCATGTTGCCACGCACCGACCTCATCATTGTCACTACTCCATCGGTGTCTGCGCAAAAAGTTGCGATCCGTGCTGCCGACATGGCGCGTCGAAGTTTTCTGCGCGTCGCTGGCGTGATCGAAAACATGAGTGCGTTCACGTGCGAACACGGCGAGTCGTACCCACTCTTTGGTGCAGGCGGCGGCCAAGCACTTGCCGACGAAATCGGTGCGGCGTTGTTAGGCCAAGTTCCTATCGAAGCAGCGGTTGCCAACGGTGGCGACATCGGTGAACCGATTGTGTTGACATCGACTGGTCCAGCGGCTCAGGCGTTTCTTGCAATTGCTGCCAACATCATGAACACCACAGTTCCTGTTACTGAAATGGGTGGATGCACTGCGCGCGACCCAGAAGCCGTGCAGGTTGCAATCAGCAAACGCAGCTAATTGACGTTCGTTAATTTACGCTCGTTAATTGACGCTCGTTAATTTACGCTCGTTAATTGACATAGTCTGCGTCGCCCGGCATCGAGATGCCAATTACTTTGCCATCAGCATTGGTTTTTAGTTGCGGCAAAATCGTTGTCGGCATGCCAATCTTCTTTGCGGCCTGCAGGGCCCCATCGGCAGTTGTATGCGGCACCAAAAACTCGAGGTTGCTTGTGGTCGGTGGGATCATCGCTAACTCACCGCGCTTGTGCATCGCTAGTGCCTCGGTTGGTGTCACCCACAAACTCGCAATCGTTTCATTGTCATCATGCAAAGGTTCTTGCGCGTCTGGCGCTCGCGCAATAAAAAACCTCGTATCAAACCTGCGTGGCTCACCAACAGGTGTGATCCAATGGCTTACATAATGAATGTTGTCGGTAACTAAACGTAGGTTTTCTTGTGCGCACAAATCAATGAGCGACAACTTGCCGTCGTGCACTTCGTGACGTGCAACGTTAAAGCGACCAATCTTGTCTTCGTCATCAAATCGCACAACATCGTTATCCTCCAGTGATCGCGCGAGCAACACACCTGCTTCTTCAAAACATTCCCGAATTGCCGCAACCCAAAAGCCAAGTCCACCCACAGGCACCCCAAGCAGTGCACTAGCCTCAACGTCGCTCAACCCATCGCATACCGATTCCAATTCGTGCCCGTTGTCGACAGCGTCTACCCGCCCTCCCGGAAACACATACATACCCTTCGCAAATACCGCTTGCAAAGTGCGTTGCAACATAAATACTTCAAGCCCATTTGTTGGATGGTCGCGCACCAACATCACCGTGGCGGCTGGGCGTACGGGCACAGCAAGAGGGTCAAAGTCGTTTTTTGCTTCTGACCTGTCGGCATTCATCTCTATGACAGTAGGTTGCAAGGTGTGAATCCCAACGACTCACAGCGCCCACCATCGGTCGATGCCCTCGCGCGTGACTTGGCGGTGCGCCACGACTTGCCCCATGCGGTGCTTGTAGATTGCGCAAGATCAGCCATTGCTGCTGGCAATCCCGCAGATGCCGACCGGCTGGCTGCCGAATTTCACAGCAGTTTGTTGCGGGACGTAGTCAATGCCACAGGTGTCTTGCTGCACACCAACCTTGGTCGAGCGCCCATTCACTTTTCGCGACAAGCCCGGGCATCAACACTCGAGTTTGATCTTGCAACTGGCGAACGCGGATCGCGTCAAAGTTCTATCGGAAAACTCATTGCCACGATGTGTGGAGCAGAGGCAGCACTCGTTGTCAACAACAATGCTGCAGCCATCATGCTCGTGCTCGGCGCACTTGCAGATGGTAGAGATGTTGCGGTGTCGCGCGGCGAATCGGTCGAGATCGGTGGAGGGTTTCGTATCCCTGATGTGCTCGAGCAAAGCGGTGCACGACTTGTCGATGTAGGCACAACAAATCGCACACGCTTGCGCGACTATGCAAAAGCAGTCGAGTCAAAGAAAAACGACATTGCCTTGCTTCTGAAAGTTCATCCATCCAACTTCAGTGTCAATGGTTTTGTCGAAGAGACTCCTGTCAGCCAACTCGCCACCCTTGGCGTGCCAGTTGTTGCCGACATCGGCTCTGGATTTATTGACGAAACCTGCCCGTGGCTCAGTGGCCCCGCCCCAAGTTGGTTAGCTGGTGAGCCAGCAGCAAAGCAAGCGTTGCAAGCAGGCGCATCACTTGTCACCTTTAGCGGCGACAAACTTTTGGGTGGCCCACAGTGCGGCATCATTGCTGGCAACGCAGACCTCATTGCTCAGTGCAATGCTCATCCACTTGCACGCGCGCTGCGCCCAGGTGCTCTCGTAATATCTGCGTTACAAGATGTGGCGCTTGCCTACCTCGACAAGCGCGTAACCACCGACATTCCATTTTGGGCAATGGCCACGACGCCGATAGAAACATTACGCATCCGCGCTCAACACATCATTGACGCAACTGGTGTTGGCAAACTCGTTGAGACATCCGCACTCCCAGGTGCCGGCTCCACACCTGGAGCATCAATACCGTCAATCGGCATTGTGGTCACGGGCAATCACCTTTCAGCATTGCGCAATCGACCATTGCCAGTGATCGCACGCGTCGTTGATGGCAGCACCGTATTTGATTTGCGTTCGTGTTTCGCACACGATGACGAAGAATTGATTGCAGCGCTCAAGTCTCTGCCAGTTCGGTAACTGCACATGCGCATTATCGCCACAGCCGGCCATGTCGACCACGGCAAATCATCGTTAGTTCAGGCACTGACCGGCACCGACCCAGACCGTTGGGAAGAAGAGAAACGCCGCGGACTCACTATCGACCTTGGTTTTGCTTTCACGCAAATTGCCGAGCAACAGATTGGTTTTATTGACGTGCCTGGCCATGTGCGTTTCTTGCGCAACATGCTCGCTGGCATCGGCGGTATTGATGCATGCATGTTTGTGGTTGCAGCCAACGAAGGTTGGAAACCGCAAACCGAAGAACACTTGCGCATTCTTGATGCGCTTGGCATTACACGGGGAGTCATTGTGCTCACTAAAACAGATTTGGTCGATGCAGATGCATTGGCGCTAACGCTCGACAGTGTGCGCAATCACGTGCGTTCTACGTTTCTTGAAGCCGCGCCAGTCGTGCAGGTTTCAATACACGACTCTGCAACGCTCGATGTTTTGCGCAACACACTGAGCGACCTCATTGCAGCACTGCCCTCGGTCGTCAACACTCACCGACCACGCATCTGGGTTGATCGTTCGTTTGCGGCAAAAGGTTCTGGCACGGTCATCACGGGCACACTTACTGGTTCGTCACTGAGCGTCGGCGACGAACTTGTGGTGCAGCCAACCAACGTCGTGGTCAAAGTCCGTGGCATTCAGTCCATCGGAATTTCACTTGACAAGCTCGAAGCAGGCAACCGATGCGCTCTCAACATCACAGGAGTCGACCATTCTGATATCAACCGCGGTGATGTCTTGGTTGTTGAAGGTCAATGGCTCGGTACAAACAAATTTGATGCATCGCTCACTGTATTGGCGTCGATTGATCACTCGGTGTCACGGCGTGGCAGCTACATGATGTATGTCGGCTCACGAGAAATTCCGGTCGCGCTCCACACCATTGGTTCTTCAAGCATTCAAGGTGGCGAGTCGGGTCTCATTCGTGTTGCACTTACCGTCACACTTCCGCTTGTACCCGGAGATCGCTTTATCCTGCGCGAATCTGGTCGCGATGAGACCATTGGTGGTGGCGAAGTGCTCGACATTGAGCCGATACTCCGCTCGTCAAAAGCCAAGCCCAATAAAGAGATCCTGCGTTTGGTTGCCGAGCATGGCTGGGTGCAACTGCATCAGTTGCACCTGCTTGCTGGCCGCAACGTTGATATATCCGAAGTTGAGCAGGTGCTCGATGGCTGGGTCACCACCACCAACAATCTGGCTGGCGTGAGCAACGAAGTTGTGTCACTCATTGCTGCATCGAAAGACTTAGGCGTCGACGTGGCCACTCTGACAACACATCAACGGCTTGTGTTGCCAACTGTTCCCAACATCACCGTGCGCGATGGTCGTGCTCGAAGCGCCGATGCTCACGACATTGCATCTCATCCAATGGTGAAACAGTTTGTAGATGCCGGATGCATGCCGCCCGACGCGGCATCACTCGACAAATCTATTGTTCGACAACTGGTGCAGCGCGGGGTACTCGTGCACTGCGATGAACTGTATTTTCATTCTTCTGCGATCGAGAAAGCAATTGCTTCTGTGCGCGACTTACTGATAACGAATCCACAAGGTTTTACCGTTGCTCAGTTTCGCGAACACCTCGGTGTGTCACGCAAATACGCACTACCACTCATCAATCATTTGGACACAACGGGCTTTACTCGCCGCCGTGATGACGTGCGCATTGCAGGTGCAAAACTCTAAAGAGCGTTAAGCCGACTTTTGACGACTACGGCTCAATACATACGCTCCGAGCACTGCAACTCCGCTACCAACAATTGCGAGCGGAGCAACATTTTCGTCGTTCACTAAAACGCCAAGAGCAAGTGACACTGCTGGCATTAAATACAAGCTTGCCGCTGCACGAGTCGACCCAAGGCGACCAGCCAGCATCACCATTGCATAATGCGCAACTGCAGTACCAAGAACACCAAGTGCGAGCACTGCAGCGAGTGCAATCCATTCAAAAGGTCGATCATTATTCAAAGTCGAATAGATACCGAGCGGAGCAAGCATCACGACCGCAACGATCTCTGCACGCCACAACACTGGAAGCGCACCAAACTGTTGTTGAAGCGGGCTTGCAATGTTGAGCGCAAACCCGTACAGCATGAGCGCACCAATGATGAGTGCAACGCCGAACGAACTTGACGAACCCTCACGAACGCTTGGCAACGCAATCAGCACCACTCCAAGACAACCAATTGCAAGACCAACAATCTGCCCGCGAGGTGGCAACCTGCGCGCAATGACTCCGGCAACCATCGCCACAAACAACGGCGTTGCACCGTTGAGCATGCCCGTCACGCTGCTCGACACGTGCTGCTCGGCATAGGGAAACACCGCCAGTGGCACTGCCAGCCATACAAGTGCAAGCAACACAATGTTGCGCCATGCACTGCGTGGCACGGGGGCACGCACACCAGGCACAAAGGTAAGCGTGATGCAGCCGAGCACAACACGCATTGGGGTGATCATGCCTGGCGCAAACGATCGCAAAGCAATGGCAATAAAATAAAACGAAGAACCCCACACCACACCGGGTGTAAGCAACAGCAACCAGTCAAGTGGTTGAAGTGGTGCTACTTCGGCAGCCGTTCTGCGGGCCGACAAATCATTATTCACTGGCTGGTTTGCGCATCTCTCTGTAGTCGCGTGCCGCGCCTTCGAGTGGTTCTACTTCAAGCGTGATGCCATCAATCGCTGCAACCCTGCACGCCGCACCTTGCAATAGCGGTGTTGATCGATTTGTACGAGCACGCCACTGCGCACTCTGCACAATCACAATTCCTTCAGGTGAGATATCAGATTGTGCAACACCTTCCATGCCAATCATCCATTCGCGACCAATGGTCGGTGTTGCAAAGCGTGTTCGCACCATCGATGGCATGCCCACAATGAATGCAAGCGCCATCATGGCAATCCCACACACAAGCGTGAGCCACGACATACGCATCGAACTGCCATCAATTGGTTGATACAGCGTTAATGAGGCAATCGTAAATAATCCGAGACCAATGCCTGTCCACAACCGAGGCACGCCCACCTGCACATCAATTGCAAAAGCCAACACCGAAAGCACGATCAACGCCACAGCCCACAAGTTCACTGGCAGAGCAGCCAGTCCGTACACGCCAAGCACCAAGCACACTGCGCCAACGAAACCCGCGATGCCAATGCCCGCGGTGAAAAATTCAAATATCAACAGCGACAAGCCGATGGCAAACAATAAGTACGCAACCGGTGGGCTTGCAACGGTGTGCATCAACTGACCCATGAGACCAAGTTTGAAAAATCGTGCAGTCGTAGCGTCGCGAACTACCAGACCGGTTGAGTCAAGCGACTCGACAACAGTGTCGAGTATTTGGCCATCAATTGTTAAACCATCTAGTGCATACAACATGTTGCGCACCACGGGCACGCCTTCGTCGGTGCCAACATTTTTGAGCACACCAAGTTTGCGCGCATCACTAAAACCAACACTCGAGTTTGTCAATGTTGAGTCAGCAGAACCAAAACTCACTGGTGTACCATCCACAGTCAGCAACTCTCCGCTATAACCAATGCGTGCACCTGGCGCCATCGCTGTCACATCGGCCACTGTCAGTATCTGTGCCGACAGTCCATATGCTCGTGCGCCAGTTGGGCCAACCCACACAGCAACAGGAATTGTCGCTGACGAAATCTTTTCTAAAACTTTTGCCATGCGCTCGCGAGAAACGACTGCGCCTCGTGAGTTGACTTGCAGCACAATTGCTTGTGCCCCATTGGTTGTTGATCTCTCAATAGCAGTCTCAATCTCTGCAACGACTACGTCGTCGAGCAATCCACTGACTGCCACAATGTCAACCGGTGCAAGTTGATCAGCAGATGTTGTCGATGCTGCAGATGCACCAGCATTCATTGATAACCCTGCTGCTCCAATGATCAGTGCAACTGCGCCAACACGCACCGTTTTCGAAAACTTCAACAACTGATCCTCCGGGGGTCATCTTCATCATTTATTACACAACAAGTACTTCCGAACAACTTACGGTATCTGCCTCAAGGGCTAAGATTCATCCCGTGCATATCTTGCTGGCCACCGACGCCCAATGGGTTCTTGACGAAGTTCTTGCAGCGCTCGGTTCACCCGACACGTCGTTTACGGTTTGTCGTAACGGACGAGATGTGCCAGAAGCCATTGCCACTCGCACGCCCGATTTGGCAGTGCTTGACTTGCAGATCGGTTCGATGGGAGCAATGGCCGTGACCATGGATCTTCGACTCGACCACAGCGACCATCGCATCCCAAATGTTCCGGTGTTGATGTTGCTCGACCGCAAAGCCGATGTGCATTTGGCCCGACGCAGTGGTGCAAATGGTTGGATCATCAAGCCACTCGACGCACTTCGTTTGCAGCGTGCAGCACATGCGGTTGCAAATGGTGACTCGTGGCATGACGGCGAAGTACTCGCCGCCAACGCCTAAATCTTCTTAAATCCTCCTAAATCTTTCTGACTTTTTGTAAATCACAGTAAGTCTGCGCACCTTCCCTGCGAAACTCAAGTGCATGGCTTCCCCCGCCCTTACCGACATCAAAATCCCTGCACACCTATTGCCGCTTGACGGTCGGTTTGGTAGCGGGCCGTCCAAGATACGCGCCGAACAAATTGATGCAGTCGTTCGTGCATCGCGAAACATACTTGGCACATCACATCGCCAAGCACCAGTAAAAAATTTGGTTGGTTCAGTAATCGATCAGATGCGTCAATTGTTTCAACTACCCCAAGACTGGGATGTTGTGATCGGCAACGGTGGAGCCAGTTTGTTTTGGGATGCCGCAACGTTTGGCTTAATCCACCAACGCAGTGCACACCTTGTTTTCGGTGAGTTCTCTTCCAAGTTTGCTCAGGCCGCGCAATTTGCTCCACATCTTGGCGACCCACTGGTGATCGAGTCTGCCCCCGGAACTGTTCCCCTCATTCAGCAAGCAGAGGTCAATTTCAATATCGACACATATTGCCTCACGCACAACGAAACCTCAACGGGTGCGTCAATGCAGCTTTCTCGGCCTACTACACCCACCGATGCGCTTGTAGTTGTCGACGGCACATCTGCTGCAGGTGGCATCAACTGGTCGCCAACTGAAGTTGACGTGTATTACTTTTCTCCACAAAAAGGCTTTGCATCTGAAGGCGGAACATGGATTGCATTGTGCTCTCCTCGCGCAACCGAGCGCATCAACAAGATCAAGAGCACTGGTCGTTGGTGCCCACCATCGCTCGACTTGTCACTTGCACTCGAAAACTCTCGTGCCAACCAGACATACAACACGCCATCTGTTTCCACTTTCGTGATGCTCAACGAACAACTTGGATGGATGCTCGACAACGGTGGGCTTG
>JBJOEQ010000066.1:0-16023 GCA_046049195.1 Actinomycetota bacterium
CGAAATCAAGTTCTATGCAGATGACGCTGACTATTTGAGTTGAGTTGCCAAACCCAATAATGGCGTGCCTCCCTTTGGTCACAGTACACAACTGCGTGTGATTAGTTGCTGAGCCCAGCAAGTAGATCCTCGTGGGAGTGGTCTAACCTCTGTTCCCGAAAGAAGGAGACAGTTCATGAGTGCACCAAAGGATTACGTCGAAGTAGAAGTAGCCGTTGCTGCTGATGTGGCAAAGGTGTGGTCGTTTGTCAGCGACATCAATGTTCCTGCACAGTTCTCTCGGGAATTCAAGGGAGCAGAATGGCTCGACACGCCCGGTCTTGGTGGCACGTTTCGCGGTGACAACGCCTATGGGGACTTCAAATGGTCAACCACGTCGATCGTCACCGACTTCATTGAAAATGAATCATTTGCATGGACAGTTGGTTCGGTGGAAGAGCCGATTGCAGTGTGGGGTTTTACGCTTTCCGGCCGCGACGGCGATGTTCTGTTGAAGATGCATGCAACGATGGGACCGGCGATGACCCCTACACGTGTATCTGCTGCAAAGGATCCGGAGAACGCAGAGACGATTATCTCAAAACGACTTCACCAATGGTCGAAGAACATGACAGCCACAGTCGAAGGCATTAAGTCGCTCAGCGAGCATTAGACAACCACTCAGAGAGTTAATCGAAGTTACCGATTTTAGAAGTGTGGTTTTTGTCGAAGGTTCCTGATGTGCTTGCGATTCACTTCTGCAGGATGAAACAAAACTCGTTTCCTTCTATGTCACTCATGACCTGAAAGACGGTTGCCGGCTCTTCAAGGATGACACCGTGTCTTGTTGCACCGATTTGGGTGCTCGATGCGACTGCTGCTTCGATATCGGGCACATCTAGGTCAAGATGCACTCGATTCTTGACCAGTTTGGTTTCTGGAACCTTCTGAAATCCCATCATTCCAATTGACGGAACGTTTTCGAGAATCAGATAGTCATCTGGCGAATCGGCAATAAAGTCTCCACCAATAAGTTGTTGCCAAAATGAAAGTAGGGGACGAGGATCTAGACAGTCAATCGTTAGAGCAAGTGGTCGGGCAATCGGTTGCACAGAATTCAGATTACCCAAGCCGTCGGAATGGTTCAACAAATCATCGGTGGCGTTGTTACCGACCTCAAGCGCTTGCAATCACTAATAAACGCGAGTTTGTCTGATTTTGTTTTTAGGGAATCTCGGCGAGTCGGGCCTTGGCGATTGAACGTAAAAGCACACCGTCGACTTTCCAGTCAAGTGGAACAGTAAACGTTGTTTTATTCACGGTGTAATTGCTCAATTTCTTCGTAAAAAGTTTGATGACGTCATCACTAAATGGATTAATTGTCATGTGGTTCTTCGAAACCGAAATACCGATGATGTAGGCCTTACCCTGACGCAACATCGGTTGGTTCCACGCGATCACCAACTCGAGATCTGGATATTTTTCGGTAATGGTTGAGAAGATCAACTTCGCTGTTTTCCTCGTGACGGGTTCTAAGCCTTTGAAAAACTCAGCAGGTGTCGCGACCCTTTTAGAAGATTTCGAGCCTCGGACATACATCACCAATGCGTTGGCGTGCGCTTGGCTAAATCCATAGTTTTCGCGCAGGTAGGCAATCTGCTCTGGGTATTTCGTGGTCTCTAGGTCTTTCAGCAAATTGATCCAATACTGGATCTTTTCACCGTGCTTCTTCTCGATAGCAGGAAAAAACTGGGATCGATCTCCGGATGTATCGGCCATGCTCTGATCGTAACCACCAACTTTCGGTGATGGTAAGTTGAAGTTTATGTCAAACAATTTCCCAGCACCAGATGCGCTCGACGATTATCTGCTTGATGCCTCAGTGCAAGGCGGGCAAAATAACGAAAATAGTCGCCGAGAATCACTCAAACTAGAAAATGCAATTGCCGCTCGCTTTTGGGGCGGCATTCAGTGGCGTATCGTTGTGACGTTCGGTGTCTGCGCAGTGTTGTGGAGCAGTGTTCTTGTTCTTGGTCTGAATGGAACGGTTCCTCTATGGATCGGACTCATCCTCAACACCGTTTTGGCAGCAACCTTTTACATGCCGATGCACGAAGCCGTACACAAGAACATCTGGGGCAAAGTGACGAGTGGACGAGTGGTGGAGGAAATCGTCGGCACCCTGTGCAGCATTCCAACCTTGATTCCATTCCGCCTCCATCGCGCTGCACACATGCGCCACCACGCATACACGAATGACCCTGATCGTGATCCTGACTATTTCTTCCAAGGAGAGCTTCGTGATTTGCCGCTGAAAGTTCTCTCGCTCAATTCCGTCAATGCGTTGTTGCCACTCTTTGCATTCATCCCGCCGATGCGAAAACTGATGCATCCAGCAATGGCCCGTGGGAATAGGGGGAGTGTCAACAAGTCTGAAGGCTTGAAGCAGCTGCGCTTCTGGCTCGTCACCCATGGTGTACTTGTAGTTGCTGTTCTCACTGGATTCGGATGGCCGGCGTTCCTGTTGTGGTATCTCCCATCGAGACTGCAGGTTGGCTGGGTTGCACTTATTTTTGCTTGGTATCCGCATCATCGCGGTGATAAACAGGGTCGATACGTGGACACACGCGTCGCAGTGTTCCCAGGATCAACGTTCTTGATTCGTGGACATGATCATCATGCTTTGCACCACTTGTTCCCTCGTGTGGTGCATTACCGCTTACCCGCGATGTGGCAAGAGATGGCTCCAGATCTTGTCGCTAAGGGTGTTCGTGCCGAAGGACGTGCTCTCCAAGCGACCGGTCCAATCGTTTGGTAGTTGATGTCAGCATTTAAGAATCGACCAAATACTGCGCTCGTTGTGATTGACGTGCAGAATGATGTCGTAGCTAAAGCGTTCAGACGTAATCAAGTCATCAATAACATCTCACAACTGGTTTCAAATGCGCGATCTCGGCATGTTCCGGTGGTGTGGGTACAACACTCTGACGTCGAATTAGTGAAGGGCACATTGGGCTGGGAATATGTGGCAGAACTCCAGAGCGCCCAAGGTGAACCTGTCATTCATAAAAGCTTTGGCGACTCATTTGAGGCCACAGATCTTGAAACTGTTCTGTCAGGATTACAGGTAGGAAAACTTATAGTTTGCGGTGCTCAAACGGATGCATGTATTCGATCTACCTTGCATGGAGCGATTGTGCGTGGCTATGACGCAACATTGGTTTCGGATGCGCACACCACTGATGACTGCACATACTCTGAGCCACCAGTGAGCGCAGAGCAGGTAATAGCACATACGAACTTTTATTGGAACTGGCAACGCACAGCATCTGCTCGAGGTGGGACTAGCTTGACCGTAGACGTGAAATTTAATGAACACGTTTGCTACTCGTGTGAGTCGCCACTCGCTACGCCTTGGAGCACTTCTGAAGGAACGGCCTGGCTCTGTCGTGAATGCGCGAATTTAAATGGTCTCGGTTGCCTGTAGCTAGGCGAGTACTTTGCGAAGGCCGCTTGTAGCGGTATCGCCAATTTTGTTAAAAACTTTTCCAAGAACAAGATTCACTCCAGCAATAATCCAATTTGCAGTTAATGTCGCATCGTAAATTACCGTGCACCCCGTATCTGTCTTGATAATCGTTACGCGATCGACGGAGGTGAAGAGGGTATTGACGCCTCGCACCAAAATGTTTGAGAATTCGTCGTATTCGGTGGTGGTGTAACGCAATGTTGAAGTGGATTTTCCGAAACCCTTTACTGTCACATCAAAAATGGTTCCCAGGCCTGCACCAGAGCCTTCAACTTGTACAACCTTGACGACACCCTTGTCCCATTTGGCAAAGTTGTGAAGGTCTGCCATATAAGCAAACGCCTCTTGTTGAGAAAGCGAACTTGGAATTGTTGTTACATATCTGGCCATGAGTTCTCCGTACAGCGATGCAGGTGTTTATTGGTGTTTGATTAACTTGATTGTCTAAAGAGCGAGATGTTCTTTGATTTTTGCGAGCGATGGATTGGTCATAGAAGTTCCATCAGTAAAAATGAGTGTTGGCACAGTTTGATTGCCGTTGTTGGCTTTCTCGACTAGTGCGGCCGATTCGGCGTCATGCTCAATGTCGATCTCTGTGAATTCAATCCCTGCGCGCTGTAGATCAGACTTAAGGCGTTTGCAGTAACCGCACCATTGGGTGGAGTACATCGTGAAAGTTTGAGTCGTCATAGCCACAATTCTAGAGCAAGACTTCGTGGATGTAATTATGAAGCGAGTGTGCCAGCGAACACTTGCCATGCAAGTATCGACTTGGCGACAAGGCTCAGAATCACGTAGGTGCGCTCACCGTGCAGGTAGTTAGCCCACTTGCCTTTGGCTTTGTACTGCTTCCATTGCACAATTGCAAAACAGTTAAAGAGTATGAATAGTGAGATGACGATTCCATAGACAAACACTGGCACCGTTGACTCTGCCGGACCCTTTGGGTGCGTGAGATTGATCGCAGTTGCGATCCAAGGAATGCTGCCTGCAATACACCCAAACCAAAATGGGAGCATGTCGCCATCGCCAGGTTTGGTGTAACGCTCCTGTAGCCAACCAAAGAGAATCATGCATACATTGACTCCGAATATTCCCATGAGAGCGATGTAGTCGGCGGTGCCATTGAGCTGCAAAATGACGATGATCATGAGTGATGAAGAGATCGAATATTCAACCCAACGAAAAACGTTGATGTTGTTGCGAAGCCCTGCCGAATATTTGGGAAACATTGCTTTTGAACTAATGAGAAAGTGAAAAAAAGCAGAGAGTGCAAGAAACGCAGCAACCATATAACTGATGTTGATATTGAACAGATTGACTAGTGACGAGAAATTGCCCGTACCTGGAGCGTCGGTGAGATAGATGGCATTGACAGGTAGTGCGGCATCATTGGAGAGCAGCAAAATACCTATGAGGGACGCTAGATGCAGAAATCCCGCAATGATGTTGAGCCGGCGAAGTTTGTTGATTTCAGTTTCCATTACCTCAACAGTAGTTGATTGCTTATTGCGCTTCGCGCTGCAACAATCTTGCACTTGGTTTTATTGCGCGATCTGCGTTGATAATTCCAAATTGCAGGTCAAAGCCATGCAGCCATTCGTAGTTGTCGACTGCAGTCCAATGGAAGAGACCACGAATATCGATGCCTCGCTGAATCGCATCGTGCGTGATGTCGAGTCCGGCGCTTAAATAATCAGCACGAATTAAGTCGTCGCTTGCACCCACTCCGTATTCTGCGATGAGTAGAGGCGTATCGGGTAGTTCGGTATGTAGACGATCGAGCACCAAGCCGAGGCCATCTGGCCAAATTGAGTAACCGAGCGGAGATGGATTGTTGGATTCGGGATACGGGACAATGTGCCCGTTTCGTACACCGTGAGCGCAGTAATAAGAAAACCCAATGAGATCGAATGAACCTTGCAGGTCTGGTCGATCTATCGGCTGGCGGTTGGCAAACCGCAAGACACCATCACGAAACAATCCAATGCCGGCATTCCAGTTGGCATTGTAAAAGCGTTCTGCAAACTCGAGTGTTGCCGGTTCATCATCAAGAAGTTCGAGGGTGGAGAGTCCAAATATGGAGGCAACTGGTTTGCCGGTTTGCTTGAGTCGCACGGCTGCTTCTGCAGTAGCAAGATGCATTTGCTGGCTGACAGTTCGATATTCCTCGAGGTCGTTGTGACCTGGTGACCATCCTCTACCCAAATATGCCGCAGCAGGGTAGTAGTTGGTTTCATTCACGGGTTGCCACCCAAACACAAGATCACCAAATGTGTTGGCTATGAATTCAACATGTCTGGTCCAATATTTAGCCCGATTGTTGTCGGTCAAGAATCCACCAAGGTCTGCAAACCATTTTGGCAAAGTGAAGTGATGCAAACAGACCCACGGTTGAATGCCTGCTCTATTTGCTGCAATGAGCATGTCGCGATAATGACGAATTGCATGTTGGTCATGCACACCTTCGGATGGTTCGATGCGTGCCCACTCAATAGAAAGGCGATGATGGGTGAATCCGAGTTCGCTGAGCAATGCAAAGTCTTCGGCATAACGCGTGCCAAAGCCATTTCCATTTAGTGATGCTGGTGCATTTCCGGCTCGCTCCCACTCGATCCAGTCAGAGTGTGGTGCAGCACCTTCGCTTTGAGTAGATGAGGCACCAGTACCCCACATGAATTCGTTCGGCCACATGTGCTTCACAATTGTGAACTTAGCGTGTTAGGTGCTTGACAAAGGTGAGCGCAGGAACGATGTTTTCACCATCTCGGCAAGGCTTCTGAGCGTTGCCCATAATGATAAAACCTGCCCGGCTTGCCGTTGCGCGTGAAGCAGCGTTGGTTTCTGCAATGTGTGCACTGAGGAACTTGATGGTTGGGACAGTGAGTGCAAACTGTTCGACGAGAACTAGCGCGTGAACTGCAGCTCCACGGCGGCGACCCCATGGTGCAATCCAATAACCGATATCGGCATCGCCCGTATCGAGATCAATTGAGTGAATGCCGATGACTCCAACTGGTTCGTTGGTCTCTTGGTGTTCGATTACCCAGCGATGTGCTTCGTTGATGGTGTTATCAATGAATCCGAGAGCATGTTCTCGTTCATAAGGACGAGGCACGACAGTCCAGCGTTGAATTTCGGCATCTTGGCAAGCACGCGTAATCCACTCGGCATCCATCAGCATTGGTTCTCGGATCTCGAAAGTTGCCACACTGAGATGCTATTTGAACCTTTGTATTATGTTTCATGCATGGACAAAAACAATTTGTCAGAGATCAAGGTGCGCACACGCTGGGGCGAGATGGACCAAAACGGGCACATGAGAAATGTGGCGTACTTAGATTTATCGGCAAATTGCCGGATGGAATTCTTTGATGCAAATGGTTACACGTTGATGGATTTCTTCGGTGCTGGATTTGGCCCAATTGTGTTGAAGGATGAGATTGAGTACCGAGCCGAGGTACGGCTTGCCGAAGAGATCACCATTACGAATGAACTGGCAGGAATGAACGAAGAAGGTTCGCGGTTTATTTTCCGCAATCGCTTTGTAAGGGCGGATGGAAAACTTGCTGCAAGTGTGTCGAGCCTGGTGATGTTTCTTGATCTTGCCACTCGAAAAAAGATGGCGCCGCCAGAGAAATTGCTCAGTGCGATTTTGTCGATGAATAAATCTGACGACTACGCCGTCATCAAGTAATTAGGCATTGGCGGCGAGAGCTGCCTCAAAAGCTTTTGCTCCAGCAACGAGAGATGCTCGCTCGGATTCATTAAGCACGGAGTACGGAGCGATGCAGAGCGCATCTGTGAGCTCTTCGGCTGCGACCATGCGAGCACGAGTCTCATCGTCAATATATGGATATTCAGATTCTGACCAGCCGAAATTTTTCATATCTTTGGGTCGTTTAATAAAATGTGCTTGAATTCCGCTCACACCACTTACGCGAACGGCAACTAGATGGGCACTACCTCGGTATTCGCGAAGCGATGCAGCAAGTTGCATAGCCCTGCCTGACAGATCATCAACGAGGGGGAGCGATTTGAATGCAGCGAAGAGCGCAAGACCATCAGGATCCATTGCATCAAATACTTTTTGCATGGCAGCAACGAATTCGGCAAGATTGGGGAGCGCTGAGAGTTTTTCTCTACCGGTAACCGCTGCACATTCGTAGTGCACCGACCCAATTGATCGGGCAGGGTGCTTGGCAATTGCGAGAGTCCAGGCCGCATTAATAATGATTGGGTTGAAGTAGCCAAATGCTGCAGCAACCACCGAGCCGTCGCAGTCGCCAAGTGCGCCACCTCTGCCGGCAACATAGAACTCCATACCTTTCAGACCGAGTGACTTGCCGGTATCGATCGTGGATTGCGAAAAGTAGTACTTATAGGAGTTGTCATTAAATATTGGGCAAACAGTGCTGATGAGCTCTTCGTCGGTCATGTTTCGAGACTAATTCGTTAGCGTTACAGAAATGTCAGCCAAGGATATGTTCCCGCCAAATCCAGATTTGCCCCTATTGCATACTCGCCGTTACGAAGTTCGAGCATTTCGGATAGCCGATGATCGGTTTATGTTGCGCGGAATTGTGTGCGATGAAAAGCCTGCCGGCGTTTACGTCTCAAACGATCCTGATCCACTGTGGATGCACCTCATGGTTGTGGATCTCGAAATCACCTATCCGGCTTTTGTGATCGAGAAGGCGTCAGTTGAATTCAAGAATCATCCACATCTGGGATGTACCGACATCACCGACCACTACAAAAAACTTGAAGGCATGTCAATCAGCCGTGGCTTCAATGCAAAAGTAAAAGAACTATTTGCCGGACCACGTGGCTGCACGCATATCGGTGCATTGCTTTCGGCAATGGCGCCAGTGGCAATACAGACCGGTTGGTCAATGCGAGCCTTCGTGGTAACAACCGACGCCGACCTTGATTCATCTGTGGCAAAGGATCAACGTTCGCGTCAGTTCTCAGGCACGATCAACACTTGCCACATGTGGGCGGAAGACGGTGACTTAGTTGCAACTGTGAAAGCAGGTGGGGAAATCGAGATGCCGTTATCGGTGTCAATACGACTTCGCGAGCTTGGACGTAGCGAAGAAGAGTGGGATAAATTCCGGGGCTAATTCACCCATTGGTGTTGTTTGATATTTGTGATTCTGCTGATCATGTCAAAGTCGTGGTCAGCATGTAGTACTGGGGCATCAATCCGAATTGCCACTGCAGCAATGAGGCAGTCAATTTGGGATCTCACGGTCAGTCCGATCTTGCGACCTGCACGATAAATCTCTGCAGCGTTCTCGTAATCGACAGCAATGGTCTCTATTCGCTTCGGTCGGGAGAGTAAACGTTTCAACGTGAGGAGATGGTGTTCGTCGCGAGCCCCAGCAAGTATTTCCATTTTGATCGGATCACAAATTGCAGATTTATTTCCTAACAACTTCGTTACTTCGAGGGAATACGGTGACAAAGGATTTCGTAAAAATTCGATCCATGCCGATGTGTCGATGAGGATCATCGTTTTGTAGTTTTTTGAGTTTCAGGTATATCTCCGTCCCACCCAGTGCCGCCCATAGCTATTGCCTCTTTGAGAGTCATTGGCTCAACCGCTAATTGATTGAGGGCGAAATTGACGGCGTCCTTCATCGTGGTGAGGTTGTACCGCTTCATCACTCTTCGACATGCAACTTCGTCAATATCAATATTTGTCCGAGCCATAGTCATACGATACACCTCTCATACACATTAGGGATGTGGCACTTGAATCACCTTTTCGTGTCCATGTGGAGATGGATGTGGCTGAAAGTGTGGATGATGGCATAGAAGAAGGGCGACCCTTGCGGGCCGCCCTTCTATTTATCTATTTATCTATCTATCAGCAGGTCGGGGGGTGACCCCGCAGAAATTACTTGGAGAGACTCCAAAGGCTTTCGGTGAGTGCCCAGCCGTAATCAGACTGTGAAGCGGCAATCGCGAAGATGAACAATGCGCCACCGGCCATCGAAATGTTCTTCATGAATCCGATCATCTCGGTTTGCTTTGCTGTTGCGTCTGTCTGCGTCCAGAAGTCGTGCATCTTGAGTGCCATGATGACGAGCAGTGCTGCAAGCACAATTGCGCCAAAGTCGGCATAAACACCGAGGATGACGGAGAGTCCACCAAGAACCATCAAGATTCCCGATAATGCATTTGCAAGTTTTGGTGCTGGCACTTTTTTGTATGTTGCATAGCCAACCATTGCCTCGGCTTTTGTGAGGTGATTGAGACCACTAGCTACGAACATGAAGGCGAACAGAATGCGCCCGATCAACATAACTGAATTCATTAATTGCTCCTTGTGTTAAGAACCTCATTAGCGAGGTAGTTGCGGTCACAACTATATCACAAAGGTAGTTGCGTGCGCAACTATCTAGGTATGCTTGCACTATGGCAAGTCCAAGGTGGCTGAATGACGCAGAGATGAAGGCGTGGCGAGGTTTCGTCACGACGTCTCCCGACCTGATGAATGCCATTGAACGAGATTTGGGTGCATTTGGTCTCGACGCCGGTGACTATCAGTTGCTTGCAATGTTGTCTGAAGCACCGGATCACCGACTAAAGATGTGCGATCTTGCCGACACATTGCGGTTGTCGAGAAGTGGTCTGACCCGCCGAATGGACGGTGTTGTCAAAGCCAAATATGTCGAGCGAATACAAGACAAGGATGATCGACGAGTTTCATTTGCTTATTTGACTCAGAAGGGTTTTGAGTTCTTGAAGAAGATTGCGCCGCTGCATTTGAAAGATGTTCGGAGTCGCATGATCGACTTGCTGAATGAGTCGGAAATTAAGGCGCTCGGATCCGCCTTCGCAAAAATCAATGCTCATCTGCGCACTACTGAGTAGACACTGCTAACTGGTAGTTTTGACGCATGGAAATTCGCAAATTTGTAACTACATGTGAAGATATTCAGGCCGAACTCGGCGAGCCAACTGGGCGCATTGTGCGCAAGGCGGTTTGCAGTGCGGTAATCACCAATCCGCTTGTTGGCAAACGACACAAGAATCTCACCATGCTTGAGCTCATGGGCGCAGAGATATCTGGCATGTTGGCCGAGCGAGCACTCGCGGCACTTGGAGTTGAGGCTGGGGAAGTAACCGCATACGGAAAAGCAGCCATCGTTGGCACAGCAGGTGAAATTGAGCATGCTGCAGCACTGATTCACCCACGGTTTGGTGCACCAGTGCGCAAAGTGGTTGTGCAGGGTCTCGACATCATTCCTTCAACTAAGAAAGTTGCTGGACCAGGTGCTTCAATCACCATCCCGATTACGAATAAAGATGACATCTGGTCGTTTAATGAGATGGACGCGATTGAAGTGTGTATTGGTGATGCACCAATGGCACACGAAATTTTGGTCAGCGTTGCATTGGCTGTAGGTGGCCGACCCTTCGCTCGAACGAACAAAGTGTCATGAGCTTTAAAGCAATCATCTTGCTGACTCGCGCTGCCGACGCGACTCACGAACAGTTTGCAGATTGGTGGCTCAAGAAGCACGCACCATTGGCAAAGCAATTGCCAGAATTACGTCGCGGAGTCTTTAATTTGGTGGAAAACCCAGCAGAAGGCGACCCAGACGGTGTGTCTGAGCTGTGGTTTGACACTCAAAGTGATTTTGAGGCTGCATATGCAAGCGAAATTGGCAAGTCAGTCGTGGCCGATTCGCTATCAAACGTTTCTGGCAGGCGCCGCATGTTTGTCGTTGAAAACACCATTCATTCGTAATTGTTTAACCAATGAGATTGTGACAAACAGATGAGCCGGCTCGGGTTAGTCACCTTTGTTGCTCACGAATACGACGAAGCCATCGGTTTCTTTGTTGGGAAACTTGATTTTGAATTGGTAGAAGACACAGACATGGGCGACGGCAAGAGATGGGTGGTCGTTGCTCCGGCTAGTGGTTCAAACAGCGGCGCTTCGTTGCTCATTGCACGAGCAGTAACCGATGCCGAGAAGGCAAGTGTTGGCAATCAAGCCGGTGGTCGTGTTGCATTCTTTTTAATTACCGACAACTTTGATCACGACTTTGCAAACTGGTCGGCCCGTGGGGTGAAGTTTCGTGAAAAGCCACGACACGAGGTGTATGGCACTGTTGCAGTATTTGAAGATTTGTATGGTGCACCATGGGATCTGATCCAGCCAGCATGATGGTGTGTGCATGACACAATCAAAAATCTTTGAGCGACTCACTCCATGGATATTCGTGGCGCTCTGGAGCACTGGCTTCGTAGTTGCCCGATACAGCACGCGTAATGCTGGCCCTCTTACGTTTCTTACAGTGCGCATGTTGTGCGCTGCATTGGTGCTGTCGGTAATCGCTCGTCTTGTGAAGGCGCCAAAACTTCCAAAAGGCTCGTGGTCGACATCGGCAATTGTGGGAATCTGTATGCACGCGATTTATCTTGGTGGTGTTTTTTATGCAATCAAGCGTGGGCTGCCATCTGGCCTGAGTGCATTGATCGCTGGATTACATCCCGTCGTTACATCTGTTGCGGGTCGAGTGATTTTGAAAGAACGTTTGCGAACAAGCCAGTGGGTTGGAGTGTTGCTCGGTCTTTGCGGAGTACTTGTTGTATTGGTTGACAAAGTGCGTGACGGCGTGGGTGACGTAACGAGACCTGCATTGATTGCAATGGTTATTTCAATTATTGGAATGTCAATCGGAACATTGGTGCAACGCGCTCGTGGAAAAGATATGCCATTGGTAAGTGGCACCACTGCACAATATGTTTCTGCTGGTGCAGTGCTGCTTGTGGCATCCAGTTTGTTTGAAAAGTGGGAGTTTCATCTCAACGCCGAGTTGCTGCTTGCGCTGTTGTGGTCGGTGTTCGTGCTTTCAATATCTGCAGTAATGCTGATGATGTTGCTGATCTCACGACATTCTGCTGCCCGAGTGAGCAGCCTGTTCTTTTTGACTCCCGCATTAAGTGCAATCGAAAGTGCAATTTTGTTCGGTGAAAGGCTGAGTGTGCTGTCGTTGGTGGCATTGGTCGTTGCTCTCACTGGTGTGTACCTGACCATGCGAAACCCAATCAGTGAGCCAGTTGGCCAAGCCTTCCTGGCCGATTAGACACCACCCAAATCCCTTGTAATCTCTGGGTTCAAACTTTATGTATTGTAAAGTTTGGTAATATATCAGAGACATATCAATCGGGGGACAAGATGGCTTTAGCGACACGCTTAGAAAAACTTGGAACCGAGACGGCATTCGCAGTTTCGCAAGCAGCAGCAGAGTGGGGCGCAAAGGGAAACCATATTTTTCCGTTTCATCTTGGTGACCTCAACCTCGCAACATCGAGCAACATCGTTGATGCAATGAATCGTGCAATTGCTGACGGCAAAACTGGATATTGCCCTGCAGCAGGAATACCTCAACTACGTGAGGCGCTAGCAAATGACGTTGGTGCGCGTCGTGGCCTCAATTTTTCGCCAGCCAACGTTGTTGTGCAACCAGGCGGCAAACCGGTAATTACAAAATTCATCCAGGCAGTGATGAACCCAGGTGACGAAGTGTTGTATCCAAACCCTGGTTACCCAATTTATGAAAGTCAGATCGAATATTTTGGCGGCGTTGCCAAGGCATATCGCTACTTGCCATCGTCGACCGGTTTCAGTATTGATATCGATCAGATCAAGGCTTCAATCACTCCAAAAACAACAGCAATCATTTATAACGACTTGCAAAATCCAATAGGCGCAGAGTCCACCGATGCTGAGCGCGAAGCAATTGCAGAATTGGCGATCAAGCACAACTTGTGGGTGTTGTCGGATGAGGCATATTTTGAAATGCGTTACTCAGGCCAATCAAAGTCGATTGCGTCCTTGCCAGGCATGCTCGAGCGCACAGTCATCTTGTATACGTTCTCGAAAAAGTTCGCGATGACTGGCTGGCGACTCGGCGCATCAATTGCACCTGTCGAAGTTTCCAACATGATTGCCAAACTCAATACCAACGACGAGTCGTGCACGACTCACTTTGTGCAATATGGCGGAGTCGAGGGATTGACAGGTGACCAGTCGGGAACGGCGGTCATGCTTGACACTCTTCGTGAGCGACGAGATATTGCGGTCAACATGCTCAACGCAATGCCCGGTGTCAGCGTGCACTCACCAGAGGCTGCGTTTTACTTGTTTCCAGATGTAACCGGGGCAATGGAGAACAAAGGAATTGACGACTTGGCAGTATTTGCCGAGCAAGCACTGCACGCAACTGGCGTTTCTTTTTGCACGCGTCGCCACTTCGGTCGACCACAGGCAGGAGAAGAGCGCAACTATGTTCGGTTTGCATTTTCTGGCATCAACAAAGATCAGATCGAAAAAGGAATGACACTGCTTGGTGATTGGATCAAGAAGTAGTTATGGCAAAAGTTGTTGTCACTGGCAAAATTCCGTCTGGAGCACTGACTCGGCTTCGCGCAGAACACGACGTATTGGCTTGGGAAGAATCAACGCCAATCAGCAGAGAGGAGTTGCTCAAGCGAGTAAGTGGCGCCGATGCAATTGTGAGTTTGTTGACCGAAAGGATTGATGACGAGCTTCTGGCTGCAGCCGGAACACAACTCAAATCGGTGTCAAACGTGGCCGTGGGCTACAACAACATCGATGTGCCTGCTTGCAAAGTGCGATCGGTATTGGTCACAAATACGCCTGGTGTGCTTACTGAAGCAACCGCCGACATTGCAATGTCGTTGATCTTGATGACTACTCGTCGGCTTGCAGAAGGCGAGCGCGTGATTCGCGCCGAGCAACCTTGGCAGTGGGGCATGTTTTATATGTTGGGCTCAAGTATTCAGGGCCGACAATTGGGCATTGTCGGCATGGGGCAAATAGGTGTGGCAGTGGCTCGCAGGGCACGCGCTTTTGGAATGACCATTGCATATACAAAGCGGACTCCGCTTGACGCCGCAACACACAAAGAGCTTGATGCAAAACATGTTGAGTTAGACGAATTGCTTGCGACAAGCGATGTCGTATCATTGCACTGCCCGTATTCGCCAGAAACGCATCACTTTATAAACGCAACGCAATTGGCAAAGATGAAGTCGAGTGCTTACCTCATTAATACTGCGCGTGGCCCAGTGGTTGACGAAGCAGCATTGGCCGATGCATTGCAGCGCAACGTAATTGCTGGCGCGGGCTTGGATGTGTTTGAGAAAGAACCGGTCGTGCACGAGGGTTTACTCGGTCTTGACAATGCCGTACTTATTCCGCACCTTGGTTCTGCAACTGTCGAAACACGTGCAGCAATGGCCGACTTGGCTGCGACGAATGCACTGGCAATTTTGGGCGGCAAGACCGCTCCAAACTTGGTTGGCTAAAAACTATTTGCCAGATTCGACGAGTGCGTCGAGCAAAGTATTCCAACCGAGTGTCGCACATTTGATGCGCACCGGAAACTTGACGACTCCCTGAAGTGCTTCAAGATCGCCCAAATTGATTGACTCATCGATTGAAGAGTTTTCGTCTTCATCGATAGTCATCATTTGTTTGAAACGCTTAACAATTGCACGAACCTGATCGACGGGCTTGCCCTTCACCGCGGTTGTCATCATGGATGCAGAACTTTGGCTGATTGAGCAACCCGAACCGTTAAATCGAACATCACTCACGAGGCCATCTTTGACATCAATAAAAATACGAATCTCGTCGCCACACAATGGATTGTGTCCTTCGGCGCTTACTGCTGGAGCCTCGAGTTCGCCACGATTGCGGGGCGTGCGGTAGTGGTCAAGAATGATTTCTCTGTAGAGATCTTCAAGCCCGGCCATGGTGTGCTCCCTCGTCTGCCTGATTAAAAGATATCTGATGCGCTGTCGAGCGCGTCAGCCAAAGCATCGACTTCTTGGGTGGTGTTGTACAAGTAAAAGCTTGCGCGCACAGTGGCATTGGCACCAATGATTTTCATGAGTGGTTTTGCGCAATGGTGACCTGCGCGAACACACACGTTGGTTTGATCAAGAACTTGGCTGAGATCGTGTGGGTGAATGCCGCGAAATGCAAATGAGAAGGTGGCACCACGAAGTTCGGGATTGGTTGGGCCATGGATGGTGATGTCTTCACCAAAACGGGCATTCAACGTATTGAGTACGTATGTGCTCAGTTCGATTTCGTGTTGACGCACGTTCTGCATGCCGAGGTCTGTCAGATACTTGACTGCCGACCCAAGTGCAACGACTTCGGCAATTGCAGGAGTGCCTGCTTCAAACTTTGCTGGAACTTCTGCGGTAGTGAAACCGTCGAGACGCACATCGGCAATCATGTTGCCGCCGCCCAAAAACGGTGGCATTGCTTCTAAGAGCGACTCACGACCCCACAACACACCAACTCCCGAGGGGCCACACATTTTGTGCGAACTAAAGACCATGAAGTCTGCGCCCAACTTTTGTACATCGGTGGGTTGGTGCGGAACCGACTGACACGCATCGACGATGGCGATTGCACCTGCTTTGTGAGCAGCAGCACACAGGTGTTGCAC
>JBJOEQ010000067.1:0-4199 GCA_046049195.1 Actinomycetota bacterium
CTCCCACCAGATGTGCAACGTGCAACCTTAAATCTCATCTTTTCGGTGACAGGTGTTTCGAGCATCATTATTTTCGCTGTCGCTGGAAAAATTCAACTCAATGAAATGCGTGTTGCGTTGATCACGACACCTTTGATGTTGCTCGGAGTGCTTGTCGGAACACGAGTGCGAGTGCACATTGATGCAGTTCGTTTTAGAAGAATGGTGTTAGTGCTTTTGACTCTTGGTGGAGTCAGCAGTCTTGTCTCTGCGTTTGTTAGTTAACTAAACCATTGCAGCCAATCGGCTTTAGTTTTTGGCTTGAAGACATAGTTAGTTTGGCGAACTTCTGCAAGTGATCGTGATGAAGGATCGGAATACCGGTGTCCCGGATAGACGACTGTTTGATCGGGAAGAGTCGCCAGAGTTTGCAGACTCTCAAACATTTGGTCAGGGTTTGATCCAGGCAAATCTGTTCGTCCGCAACCCTCAAGAAACAGTGTGTCTCCTGCAATGAGTCGGTTATCTACTAAGAAGCACTGACTGCCAGGTGTATGACCTGGTGTATGCACCAAACAAATTTCAATGTCACCAACTTTGACTGTGTCTCCCGGCTGATGTTGGTGCAAGTGATTTGCAGACACGCCGGTTGTGCGCATTATCCATTGCGCCTCAAGTTCCTGCACATGGATAGGGATGTCCGTCTTTTCGAGCAGTGTCGCTATGCCGTCGATGTTTGCGCCCATCATTGAACCACCTACATGATCTGGGTGGTAATGGGTCGCTAGTGCTCCGACGACCTTCATCTCGTCTTGCTCAGCGATACTCAGCAACTCCTCAACTGCATAGGCGGGGTCGATGATCATGCATTCACGGGTCAACTTGTCGCCAATGAGATACACGAAATTGACCATTTGCTGTGCAAGTTGGTTGCTAGTGGCGAAATCTCGGCCGGAGAGCAATTGCTTAAAGTAGATCTGATTTGAATCAGGAATGGAATTTAGGGTTGTGGACATATTTGCAAGATTAGCGTTCTACTATTACATGCATGCCGATTACAGATATTTCGAATACCGGCGCTCGCTTGTTGAAGTACGCAATCATCGGCAGCGGAATGATGGGCTTAGAACACATCCGCAACTTGGTGGAGATGTCAGATGTACGAATAGTTGGGGTGTGTGATCCACATACCCCAAGTCTTGAAAAGGCACGACGTGTATTAAATCGCATGGAGGGTGTTCGATATTTTACTAACCACCTCGAGATGCTGGGTCACTGTGATGCCGATGTGGTGGTAATCGCCACACCAAATCACACGCATTTCAATATTGCCAAAGATGTTCTGAATAGTGGAAAACATATATTGATCGAAAAGCCGCTATGTATCACCGTTTCGGAGTGTTTGGAATTGCAACAGATTGAGGCCGCTACCTCGGTTGAAGATCGAGTCGTTTGGGTAGGCCTTGAGTATCGATATATGGCACCGACGGCGCGCGTAAAACAAGAGATTGACAAGGGCACTATTGGAAAAGTGCGGATGGTTTCTATCAGGGAGCATCGTTACCCATTCCTCGAGAAAGTGAATGACTGGAATCGATTCAATGCAAATACGGGTGGCACCTTGGTGGAGAAGTGTTGTCACTTTTTTGACCTGATGTGCGTTTTGGCTAATAGCGCCCCGGTGTCGGTGATGGCAAGCGGATCACAAGACGTCAATCATCTTGCCGAAAATTACGGTGGCCGTACTCCAGACATTTTGGATAACGCTTATGTCATTGTAAATTTTGATAATGGAGTGCGCGGGATGCTGGATCTTTGCATGTTTGCTGAAGCCTCAAAAAACGAGCAAGAGATCTGTGTTGTTGGTGACAAAGGAAAGATTGAAGCGATGATCTCTGAATCGGTTGTGAGAATCGGCAAACGAAAGAACGGTTATGGAACGTTTCAAGATTTCCCGATCGAATTAGAAAAGGATGTAGTGCAAGGATTTCATCACGGAGCGTCCTACATGGAGCATCGATTCATGCAAGCAGCAATCCGTGATGGGCAAAAAGCCGATATTGGACTGGAGGAAGGTTTGATCTCCGTTGCAATTGGGCAGGCTGCTCATATGTCAATTGATCAAGGTCGACTTGTTTTGATCTCGGAGGTGCTCGCATGAACCACATGCTGAAGGCAACAGACATCGTTCTCATCGATGGCGCACCGCATCCGGTCGGGAATGAGATTGCTGATCGATATCAGGAAGGGGACCTCATCATCGGCATCAGTGGTGGACATCTCTTGCATGTTCCACAGGCTGATCTACTCGTGGCCACCCGGGCTGTCTCGCAGAGTGTCGAGGCCTTTGATCTCTTAAAGAGCGTTTCGAGTGAACAGATCTCTCAATTTTTTCACGCTTTTGCGCAAAATCTGGAAGATGACGCAATCTTTGCCAAGATAAAAACTTGTAATGAAGACGATGTTGCATCTGCTCTGCAGCGTGGCCGCTCAACCACGCGTTTGATGCTGTCCGATCCGATGCGTAGCGACATGATTTCGGCACTCCATACATGGGGCGATACACCGCATGTCGACGGTGCGGCGTTGGAATCAGTGGCTCATCAAGGCTGGTCGGTCACGGCCGCAAAATCATCATTGGGTGTTGTTGCTTTTGTGTTTGAAGGACGACCAAATGTGTTTGCGGATGCAACGGGGGTTTTGCGGTCGGGCAACACATGCGTGTTTCGCATCGGTAGCGATGCTCTTGGCACCGCGCAGGCAATTATGAATCTTGCAGTGTTGCCGGCGCTCGAATCATGTGGTCTGCCTGTTGGCGCAATAAGTCTTGTTGAATCAAGATCTCACGCAAGTGGCTGGGCTCTGTTTTCTGACAAGCGTGTCTCGCTCGCAATAGCGCGGGGAAGCGGTGAGGCGGTATCGCAATTGGGTGCAGTGGCTCGGCAGTTCGGTATTGCGGTCAGTCTGCATGGCACTGGTGGGGCATGGATGATTGCTGGTGAGCACGCCGATGCTCAGTGGTTGAGCAAAGTAGTTGTTAACTCGCTAGATCGAAAAGTATGCAACACGCTCAATGTGTGCTGCATTGTGCGCTCTCGAGCGAGCGAGCTGGTGCCACTGTTTGTTGACGCAATGAACCGAGCAGCTTTGTTGCGAGACGCAATCGCAGTGGTTCATGCCGATTCGGCATCTCAAGAGTTGATGGCAGAACAGGTTAATTCAATAGAGGTGCACAACTTATCGGTAGATCAACTTGGCACTGAATGGGAGTGGGAGAATGCGCCTGAGTGCTCTTTGGTTATTGTGAACGATGTTGACGAATCAATTGCGCTGTTTAATCGATATGCGCCAAGCTTCATTATCTCGATCATTTCAGAAAACGAGGCCGAACTAGAAAAGGTTTGGCGCGAAACCAACGCACCGTTCGTGAGCAACGGAATGACGCGCTGGGTAGATGGCCAGTTTGCTTTGAACAAGCCAGAATTGGGTTTGTCCAATTGGCAGAACGGTCGAACATTCGGTCGCGGTGGCATTTTGTCGGGAGACTCGGTGTTCAGTGTGCGATATCGCGCACTGCAACATGACGCAGATTTGCACCGCTAATCAAGAGTGCTGACTGGCGCAGGCTATTGCAAAAGTAGGTTGTCGATAAGTCGCACACCATCGAGTACGCCTGCGAAGAGCAGCACCGCATTTCGGGCTTCATCAACAGCGTTGAGCGTGTCTTGTTGCACAATTTCTAGATATTCCACGTGCATGCTTGGCACTAATCCAAGAATCTCGAGACCCTCACTTTTGAGCACATCTGATCGTGTCTCGCCTTGTGCATGCAAGTTGGCAATTGCCTGAAGTGTGCGTGGGATCACTTGCGCTTGAAGTCTTGATCCAGTGGTTAAGCGTGCATTACGACTAGAGAGTGCCAACCCATCGGTGTCGCGGACTGTTTCTTGGGCCACGATGCGAATAGTTGGATGCAACTCATCGGACATGGCGCGGATAACTGCAACCTGCTGATAATCCTTCGCCCCGAAAATTGCAAGGTCGGGTTGCACGATGTCAAAGAGACGATGAACGACCGTTACAACGCCTGCGAAATGACCTGGCCGGTGTTTGCCTTCATATTCGTTGGCTAGAGAAGACGGTGTGAGGTATCGATCAAAGTCGCTAGGAAACATATCTTGTTGTTGAGGTGCAAAAACTATATTTGCTCCTGCCGAAAC
>JBJOEQ010000068.1:0-3970 GCA_046049195.1 Actinomycetota bacterium
CCGTGTCGTGTGCCAAATTGGGGTCGACTTCAACGCTGACGAAACCGTCTGACCGATTGGAGGATTGGTACAGCGGTTGAAAGATGTCGAGCGCATCTTGAATGTCTTTGATGACGAGTTGCCAGTAACTATCGATGGGCAACATATGTTGATCGCTGAGTTGCCTAAATTGTTCGTCGTAGTCGGAAGAACCTTGGATGGCCTTCTGAAAAATGGTCGGGTTTGATGTCAAACCTCGGATACCCGAATCGAGGATGCTGTGCAGTTGTCCCGACGTGATGAACTCTCTCTTCAAATTGTCGAGCCACGGGCTTTGACCGCATTCATCAAACAATCGCACGAGACGCGATGAGGTCATCAGTGTTGTTTACCAGATGCAATCAACTCGAGAGCATGTTCAACTACGTGTTGAACATTCAAGCCGAGATTGTGCATCACCACATTGCCAGGAGCGCTAGCACCGAAGCGATCTATGCCAATTGATTGATCTGCATAACTTGACCATCCAAACGTGCTTCCTGCTTCCACCGAAAGTACGGGCACACCCCAGGGAAACACTGTTGATTTGAATTCTCGGGACATTGTTTCGAAGCGGTCCCACGATGGCATGCTGACGACCTGCACGTGGTGGCCAGATTGCTCAAGTTGCGATGCTGCTTGGACGCACAATGCAACTTCGCTGCCGGTGCCCACAAGCACGACGCTGGGCGTGCCACCGCTCGTGCGCACAACTCCTGCACCAGTAGAGACGGCCGATCCGTCTGTTGAAATCGGAAGTGATTGACGGCTCAAAATGAGTGCTGTTGGACCATCGAAATCACAAGCATCACGCCACGCTTGCGCTGTTTCAGAAGCGTCGGCAGGTCGAACCACGTGTAAGCCAGGAATAATTCGGAGTGACGCAAGATGCTCGACAGGTTGATGGGTTGGACCATCTTCGCCAACTCCGACTGAGTCGTGCGAAAAAACGAAGATGACTTTTGCCTGAGATAGTGCAGCCAATCGAATCGCAGGTCGCATGTAATCGGCGAAGACAAAAAATGTGCCACCAACCGGCAGGATTCCGCCGTGAAGTGCCATACCAACCATTGCCGCTGCCATTGCATGTTCACGAATGCCAAAATAGATTTGTTGTCCCTGGGGATTGGACGCAGATTGCGCACTCATCGTGCCGATCTTGACACCTGTGTTGCCAGTGAGATCTGCAGAGCCAAGCATCAGACCTGGAAGATCACTCAAGCTGGCACTTACAGAAATTGGCATTGCCTGACGAGTTGCGAGCGAAGAGTCTGGTGCAAAAGTTGGTGCGACGGACTTCCATTGTGCGCTTGGTGATGGATTCCAGCAAGCATCAAATTCGCTCGTGACGCTGTCGGGAGCCTTAGACGCTGCAGATTTGTAGTCGGCAATGCATTGTGTTGCTCGGCGGGCAGCGAATTCGCGAGATGCAGCAACCGTTGCTGGGGGTGCCCAAAACGATTCGTTCGGAATGTTGAGTACGGCCTTCGTGCGTTCGACATGCTCGGCAAGAAATGGATTTCCGTGTGCTTCGTGACTGTCAGTGAAATCTGGTGAAGGAAACCCGATATGGGTTTGGAGCACGCACAGAGTTGGTGATCCAGAATGTTGTTTTGCCCTAATCAGCGCAGCCTCAAGCGCATCTAGATCCTCGCCAATTTCGCCGAGTTGTAAAACATTCCATCCATACGACGTGAAGCGCTGTACAACATCATCTGAACATGAAAGCGATGTGCTGCCATCGATAGTGATTTTGTTGTCGTCGTAGATGCAAATTAAGCGATCAAGTCCAAGATGTCCTGCAAGCGACGCTGCTTCGTGGCTGACGCCCTCCATTAAACACCCGTCGCCCGCAATGACATATGTGTGGTGATTCATCAGTTCAGAACCAAAGCGTGCGCGCAGGTTTCGTTCGGCGAGCGCAATTCCGACAGCGTTGGCAAAGCCTTGTCCGAGCGGACCAGTTGTTACTTCAACACCGGCGGTGTGACCAGCCTCGGGATGACCAGGAGTCAACGAATCAAATTGGCGAAATGATTGCAGGTCGTTCATCTCGAGTCCGTATCCATTTAAGAACAACATCGAATACTGCAAAATGGATGCGTGACCAGCGGAAAGCACAAAACGATCTCGGTTGCGCCAGTGCGGATCTTGTGGGGAATGCTGCATGATTCGTGAATACAAAACGTGAGCAAGGGGAGTGAGAGCCATGGCTGTTCCCTGGTGGCCACTTTTGGCCTTGAGTGGTGCGTCCATTGCAATGCCTCGAGCAATTGCTACGAGTTCGCGATCAAGATTTGGAGAAAGGCGGGGCAAAGTATTCACGGCGGCGACTGTAGTTGTTTCTAGGACACAGGTGGGAGCAAAGTGAGCGGAACTTTGTGCCATGGCTGCTGGTCTACACGGCAGTGAGCGAAGATCAGACCATATTTAGTGAGCTCAAGTGCGCCGCGCACGAGGCGATACGTAAATTTGCCCGGTTCGACAGTAAATGGACTGACGTTGCGAGCCAGTTGCTCCGCATCGTCATCAAAGCCATCTTTAAAAATCACTTCAAAGTTTCCGGACCCTGGCTCATCGGCTTGGCAGTAGATCAATGCCATGAGGTGCGGCTCGATAGTGACCGGAACTGGGTTTGGTGCTGCAAGTGAAAAGAACACGCCCATCATGTCGATGTGCGTGGCTGGACCAGGAGCTGGCTTCATCTCGAATGTGTCGACAAACAAAGCAGAAACTATGTGCACGCAATGACTTTAGTCGTTGGTGCGGTCGTAGAAAAGTCCGCGACTCACGGTGTGCAACACCGACAAGTCATGCGTGAGCAACACCAAATCGGCTCGCTTGCCAATGCTGATGTCGCCTCGGTCACGCAAACCCAATACCTCTGCAGGGTTATGAGTCGCACTCATGAGCGCAACCGACAGTGGCACGGAGCAATTGACAACGGTATTGCGAAGCGCTTGATCCATTGAGAGGACGCTCCCAGCCAGTGTGCCGTCGTTCAGCCTTGGCGCCAAGATTGTATTTGCTCGAACCGAATCTGTTACCAACACCATGCGTTGAGGTTTCGCCCGGAATGCTAATTGCACTGCTCGACGTGAAACGTGCTCGAGATCGACGATGATTGATGCAAATATTTCGTCGTCGGTGAGTGCTGTGAGCGCCACGCCATGCTCGCGGTGATGAACGCCGGACATTGCGTTGAACAAGTGTGTGACCATCTGTGCACCAGCCTCTTTGGCATCGAGAAATTGCTGCTCTGTAGCGCGGGTATGACCGAGTGAAACCGCAATGCCTTGTTGACGAAGTAGTCGCACTGCCGCAACGCCAAGCTCTTGCTCCGGTCCAACCGTCATTAGCGCTACGCATGCTGGTAATTGCGCAATCCAATGCAAGTCAACTTCAACAACGTTACGACGGTCGTGTGCTCCTAGTGCCGCGCCAAGAAAAGGACCCTCCATGTGTGCACCCAATATTGAGGACGCAACAATGCTGTGTTCAGTGCGCTGCTGTTCCATGCGAGAATGAATCGACGCGAGCGACATTGTGAGTGAATCCCTCGACGCACTAACAAGTGTCGGACACCAACTCGTCACACCCGATTTGAGCAAAAGTTGATTGAGACATCGCCACTGCAAATCGTCTGCTGACGCCACATTGACATCATCAATGCCGTTGACTTGCAGATCAATAAATCCCGGAACGAGGAGCGCATCTGTCGCAGCGTCTTGAGCACGGATCTCGGAGACATCGGTGATGGTTCCATCCTCGTCCCATGTCACACGCGTGGGACCGACAAGTGCGCCATTCACAAATGCCCGTGACGCCGAGAGATGTCTCATAAAGATCCAAATTAGCGTCCACCTGAGTAATGTGGGTTGCTGTGTCAGATCAACAAACATTGTCCGAAGCAATGTCCAAGCAATTACTTGCACCGTTTGGTTTCCCGTTC